>JAAZEZ010000008.1 GCA_012511975.1 Bacteroidales bacterium
GGTGGAACGAAAAAATGTATTTATGTCAGGCGGTATAGGATCATTCTTATCTCGCTGGCTTTGTGTGTAATCAAAGTTGACGCCAAATAACTCCATACCATTGACTGTATCAATTTCGTAAGAGATATTGGATTTAAACAATAGCATGTCGCCGCTGGCTAATCTATAACTGTTGTCACCGGCATGAATTATTGCATCGCCTTTACTAACATAAAACAAACGATTATCATATGCACGCAGAGAAGGAGGAGATTCCCTGTGAGAGATGGGAAGTTTATGTATATAGCGGATAAAGGGATGTACCTGTGAAAAACTAATGGATAGAATCTTGTTCACAAACTATAACCTCCGGATTAAGTCTATATAATGGTGTAAAAAGAAGTTGAGCCAAGCTCATACCTCGGTTAAAATATAGGTGCTAACTAATACCAAACCGAGGAGGATGAACCATGGCTCAGTTTAATATTACAATAACCGAGGAATTATTGCACGGACTTTTTTTATCAAACGGCAGGGATGAAGCATTTTCAAAGCTATTAGAGGAAATCTTCATCCAAGTACTTTTAGCCCAATCTTCAGAACAAATAGGAGCTGAACCCTATGAGAGAGCTGAAGAAAGAACCGCCTACCGCAATGGATTTCGAGATAGACAGATGACTACTCGAGTTGGTGCGCTTACTCTGAAAGTTCCCAGGCATCGTAATGGACAGTTCTCTACAGAGCTGTTTGCCCGATATCAGCGTAGTGAACAAGCGCTGGTACTAGCAATGATGGAGATGGTGATTAACGGCGTTTCAACTCGTAAAGTTGAAACTATCACTCAGGAACTTTGTGGTAAGACGTTCTCCAAATCCACTGTTTCAGCCCTTTGCAAGAAACTTGATCCCATAGTCCATGCTTTTAGAACAAGGCCCCTTGAAAGTCATTATCCCTTTTTAATAGTGGATGCGCTTTACCTTAAGGTCCGTGAAGATCATCGAGTTCAGTCAAGGGGACTACTCATTGCAGTAGGTGTCAATGAAGAAGGTTACCGCGAAATTATTGGTTTTCAGGTAGCTAACACAGAGACTGAAAGCAGTTGGGGGGAACTCTTCGAATCCCTTAAGGAGAGGGGATTAAAAGACGTTCACCTAATTACCTCCGACAATCACAGGGGGCTTGTCAATGCAGCTAGGAGACATTTTCAAGGAGCAACTTGGCAGCGGTGTCAAACTCATTTCTCAAGAAACATGCTGGATCACACACCGAAAGCACTGCAGCCTGAAATCAAAGAAGACCTTCGCCAGCTGTATGAGGCAATTGACTTGGACAGTGCCCGTAGGGTGAGAGAACAGTTGGTTGATAAGTATGAGACAAAGGCACCAAAAGCCGCTACCCTACTAGATGAAGCCTTTGATGACGTTACAGCAGTTCTGGCAATTCCCCTGAAATACCGGAAGCGACTACGTACTACAAACGGGGTGGAACGGCTCAATCAGGAAGTCAGGCGACGAGAGCGGGTAATACGCATTTTCCCTAACGAGGCATCCGTAATCCGTTTAATGGGCGCACTGCTTATGGAACAAGATGAAAAATGGCAAGCAGGTCGTAAATACTTTGATATGGATTTATACTATCGAAGTATGGATAACAAGGAAGCTAAGGATAGTAACCCTGCTGCCTAGGGTACCTACTACTATCATCGCATTTATTCCACGGTCTGTTGACAACGAGCCTCTCATGGCATGTTTATATGCATCAAGGCCATCCCCTTGTTTTTATGAGTATGTCTTACGCTGGAGTGGTGATGCCTGGCAATCAGCCTAACATGCCATGTACTCATTATCAACAGCTTTCGCGGCATAAAAGCTTTTCTCCGGTTTACCCCTACAACATGCCGCTAACGGCCGAGGGAATTTACACACTTATTTGGACTTGACTCTGCCGGGCTATTTCCCAAAAGAAGACCTTTGGAACCTCCGTCAAATTGACTCTCATTTACAAGGTCACCCCGACA
>JAAZEZ010000089.1 GCA_012511975.1 Bacteroidales bacterium
CTACGGCTAACGCTTCCGGTGGCCTATCTGAAATCAATCAACTACTATAACATCATGCGCAAAAAAATAAAAACACTATATTAGCAGTCTAATTGCAAGCTGTCCTAAAAAGGGGAAGCTTACAAAACGACCATCAACATCAGCCGCAACACCGGCAGTTGTACCTTTTACCTGAATGGAGGCAAAAGGAATGGGTTCACCAGTCTCTCTATCTGCCACTGTACCTTTAACAGTGATATTCTGAGCAGAAACGACTCTTGCAGCAATATTGCTGCAAGAGTGAACAGAAGCTTAATTCTCTTCATAGAATATATAGGTATTTGGTTAATAAAGTTTTTCTTATGTATAGATTGCAAATATAAACAAATCTTTTATATCTCCAAGAGGCAGCTAAAAAAAAACTGGGGATGGCCTTAACCATCCCCAGTTAAAATATATGTCGGCAAAAATTAGTTTAGTGTAACGAAATTGGCTTTAGAAGCCCTTTCACAACCTACTTTGCCTTTAATGGTCTCAAGAATCTTTACCTGTGGAGATGTTGATTGTACACCGGCTTTGGTGTCTGGCTCTTCGGGTACGAATTCTACCGGTGTTCCGGCAGGTATCTTGTAATGATTCTTTACGAAGGGGAAACCTGATGCATACTCATAGACGTTGATCATATAAGTAGTAGCAACGGATGAGAGTTCCTTGCTCTCGGGGTCAACTTTGAATACCAGAGGATCAGTACCATCACTTTCCTCTGATACATAATTTTCATACGCATAGAGGTAAGAACTTGATCCGTAATAACCATAGAAACCACCGAATTGATTACCATACTCCTCATATTCGTACTCTACACCTGTATGAGTGAAGGTGTGGTTGGAAGGATCGTAATATGCCCACCACATTGCTCCATCAGCCATACCGATACTTGTTACAAGATATTTGTATACCTCTGCAGTAGGATAGACATCAAACTCAGTGCTATCCACCAAATATGTACCAGTTATCAAATCATCTGACTGCGAGGGATCAACATACATGAATATTGTATGAGCAAAAGTCTGTGCTTTTCCGCCACCGTACGCAACAGCAACGAGGGAGTAGAGCCCTGAACCGGATTGAGGCATAGTAACAAATGACCTGCCCGAGGCGTTAACTGATACATACTTATCTTCCTCGAGATTACCTTGTATAATGTTGTTGATGGATGATTCTCCATCAGAACCCTGAGAAACTGCTAATATTACCTCTTCAACATCTTCTCCGAGCACAACATCTGCGACCACATAGGAGACGCCGTCTGAATCGGTGAATGCGCCGGCGTAAGTAGCCTCAACAGAGTAGTCTTTCTGCTCGAAACCGGGGAAATTAATAAATACCTGACCAGCAGAAACGGCATTCCAACCGCCGATACCGAACATATAAAAGAACGGAGCAATCTGGATCAGACCCGGAGTCACACCGTCTTCCTTATAAAAGAGCACTTTGTTTAGAGCAAAGTTCTCGGCAGTGGCATAGTTGGTAAGTCTACCGGGGTGTAACATATATACCATTGCGTCGTAATCGGAGTTTACGGTCACTTTCATGTCATCAAATCCCACAAGGTCAGGCTCTGTAATTTCTATACCCCTGTATGTTTCTCCAACATCAAGTATTCTCAATTCAGGCATATCACCTTTTCCAAAGGGAGACTTTAGCCTAAACAATTTGGAGTTAATATCATTCTGGAAAATCTGGAACGGTATCTCTTCGCCCATATAGAAGTTATCAATCATGGTAGCTGTACCAAGGGATGTCCAGGGCGAAGGAATAACTGCATTAAGGTCGCAGGCCTTACTACCATATTCGGTAGTCTGACTGGGATCAGTGATTGAAATAATCACTGACTGAGGATTGTCGTAACCCATCGTATCGAAACTGTAGCCGATAGTGAGTTTGGTTGTGGCCGAACCGGCGGGGAAAGTCACGCTTGAAGGAATTGCGAGAAGTTCAGCACCTTCGCCTTGAACTGTCAGACCTACTGTCAGAGCATCTGAAGTAACGATACGGCCAAGTTGTAGGTCAAAAGAGGTCTTATTTGAAGCAAGATTGAGACTCTTTGTACCGTCGTAAAAATATACCTGAGGACCTGTTTCCTTCTCTGCCGGCTGATAAGGTTCATACTTCTCGTAACAGCCAACTGCAAGGAAAACAAGCATCAGCGATGTAAATATGTTTAATATCTTTCTCATAATTTTTGTTCTGAATTAAGTCTGAAAGTTAATCTGTAACACCGTCGCGAAGGCCTCTGCCTTCACCGGTTGTGGGCTGCTGTCCGCCTGTATTGTCAACAATACCGAAGTTGGTATTCATCTCCGCCTGAGGGAACCTCATCAGGAGCCAAGGATCATCGGCTGCAAGGTTGAAGCGGAATGCTGCCGGCATATTGTTGGTCTCATCATGGAAACGAACCAGAGGCTTGTTGAGACGACGTGCATCGGGAACATAGAAACCTTCTCCCCAGAGCTCTACACGACGCTGGAACCAAATCTCGTCAAGAAGTGAGAGACCGCGGCCAACTACGCTGTATTGGGGATCGCGATAAGTCTTTACAAAGTTTGCAAGAGTCTCACGAGCACCGCCTTCATTGCCTAAACGTGCCTGGCACTCTGCCTGAATAAGAATCATCTCCTCAACACGCATCAGCGGAGTATCCTCGTCGTTTGCCGTAGTACCAACTGTCAAACAACCGAACTTCACGTTAGTATAAGGAAGATAGGGGAGTTTTGCATCTCCGCCATCATCAGCGTGAGCAACATCATCGTAACCCGGCCATTTAAGACCGTCGAGAAGTGTTGACTCGAGATTCTCGTCAACCCACCACTGTTTGCGGATGTCGGTGTCAGGAATATTATCATAAAGGAGAGTATTGATACAAGTGTAGCACTGACAGGCGGGGGCATAACCCCAGGCTGAGAATGAACGCAACCATGATGAAGTGGTAGCGTAACGGTATCTCATAGCCATATCCGTGGTCATATCATAACCCCAGATCCAGTTGTGCTCATTAATATCCATGAAATAAGGCTTTGAGACCTCTTCCCTGGTTGCGGGAGTATAATTGGCAGCAGCTGCTACTGCATCATCATAAGCCTTCTGCCACTCACCCATGTAAAGGTATGCGCGTGCGCGAAGACCGTGCGCTACATCCTTGTTAACATACATTTTAGTCTTGCGGGAGTAGCCGGCGAGGTTATTGATGGCATAATCCAGGTCCTCGATAACTACTGCATACACCTCTTTGACAGTTGCACGAGGATTGTTTGCAAAGTCTTCGGTATCAAAAGCAAGGATAGGAACGCAGGGTTGATCGCCTGCAACCTGGTAACCAAACTGAAATGCAGGGGCGAGAGTCATATATGCATAGGCGCGGAGTGCCCTTGCCTGAGCAAGCATATAGATGAGTTCCTGAGACTCAGTTTCACCAACACTCTTGATAAATGTATTGGCATCTGAGATCATATTGTAGGGAGTACGATAACGTATATAAGGGTTACGGTAGTTTGCATTACGTGATGATAGCTCACCGCAGACACTGAACCAGTTGTAGTTGTTATCGGCAATCAGTGCGTCAGGGCCTTCAAGATCATTACAGAAATTGATCATAAGGAAACCCCAGTCATCCGGAGTGGAATACATCTTTGCAGGCTTGCCTATATCTGAGAACAGACCGGAGAAAGCTGCCTGAGCACGCTCAGGAGCAATTGCGTTTGTCTCCTTAAGCTGTGACTCCAACAACGTACCACTCTCAGGGAGTACATTGTCCTTGTCGGCACATGCGGTAACTGCAAGTCCGACTGCCAATGATATGAGTAATAATAATTTATTTATTTTCATTTTAATTCCTTGTTAGATTTAAAAATTAGAATGTAAGAGTGATACCACCAGTGATGGTGCGCATAGCTGAATAGTAGCTCGTACCGATACCGGAGCCTGTTGTGTAGGAGCCGAGACCCATGCTGAAGCGAGGGTCGATACCCTTACGTGCTGCAAGAACTCCAAGGTTCTCGCCTGCTACGTAAATACGAAGACCTGCAATCTTAATCTTATTAAGCATGCTCTTAGGGAATGTGTAACCCAAGGTCACGTTATTGAGGCTAAGATAGTTTGAGGTAATGAGGAAGCGGTCAACCGCACTCTGAGCTACTTGGGTGTCGCCATCCATTCGTGGAACGTCAGTGTTGGGGTTCTCGGGAGTCCATGCCTTGATAGCATCTTTATGCAGGCACTTC
>JAAZEZ010000009.1 GCA_012511975.1 Bacteroidales bacterium
AGTATCGCTACGGCTCCATTCTGCCTTATGCTTCGTGACCAGAAGGAGGTGGGCACATCTTTGTTGTTTTCCGCTACAATAGTTCCGTCCACACGTGTATAGGTAACCCCTCCATAGGGAGTTCTCATATTGAAGAATGAGCCGTTTAGGGCAGCTATGGCATTGAGTTCCGCCGCCAGTGCAGAAGTTCTTTCAAGTCTTCCATCGGGTGCTATGACTATGTCAAAATGGAATCCGGCCGGTATTTCCAGTACTGAAATGCACTGATTGGAGTTGAATAAATTCCCTTCGAAGAGATAATTATTGAATACTATTCCATCTTTCTCTGCATTGGCTACTGCCTTAGCTGTGACAAATGTGACCGAATCCGGATTTTGTGCCCAAAGTGTTAGCGTGAATAGGGCCACCAACACGCTTAGGGCTATTTTGTTGAGTGTTTTAAACATATCTATATTGTTTGCCTTATTATACAAATATAAGATTTATTCCTCTTATAATTCATAATACACAACTCTGAATTATTCAAATAGCACGGCTTCGAAATAACAAAAAATTTCTTCGCTCTACATTCTATCATTCAAAGAACATGGCTTCGAAAAAGCAAAAATTTTCTACGCTCATGTTCTTTGAATGTATTAAACGTGTAATTTTCGGAACAAAATCTCGGACTCCACACTAATTCTTATATTATAATAACACCTGCACCTCGCACCATTTCTTACTTTCACCACGCAACTCGCAATCTGCACCCCGCAACACTAGTTAGGTCGTGCTTTCGATGCCGAATCTACGCATCCATCTTAAAATGAGGTAAGCCAGAGGTGTTCCCATAATGGCTTCGATGCCGAGTTTGGCCACAAATTGAAACGCTATCAGCTTAATAATATCAATCCAGGGCACTACACCTCCGAAAGCAATGAGCACAAAAGGAACTGTGTCAAAGAAATGACCGGCTATTGAACTGCCTATGGTACGTATCCATAGCCGGCGGCCCTCAGTCCACTTTTTGATACGCTCCATCAGCCACGCGTTGGAGAGTTCTCCGCAGAGAAAACCAACCAGAGACCCTAAAACAATACGAGGAACATAAGTGAAGACACGATTGTATGCCGAGGCAATGGCATCGTTGTAATCCGGAACGGGAAGAAATACACCTATCCAGGTACAGGCAACCAAAAGGATATTACATGCCAGAGTGAGTAATATCACCCGTTTGGCAGTCTTATAGCCCCATATTTCGGTGAGCACATCACCGAGCATATAGGCGAATGGAAATGTGAGAGTGCCGGCATCAAAATAGATCCATTTGCCGATACCAACGATTTTTACTGCCATAATATTGGACACCAGATAGAGTGTCACGAAGACCGCAGAGACAATCACCAATGGGATGGGATAGGGGACTGTGCGGTTTTTTGAAGGGTTTTCCGCTACCTTATTCATATTCAGTTAAATATTTTGTGCAAAAGTAATAATTTCGGTGGAATTAGAATATAAGATATGATTCTACTTAGCACAAGGCCAAATGACTTATCTCTTCAATAAATTCAATCTGGTTTCAAGCAATTCAATATATTTTGTCTGATTCTCGGAAGAGAGGAATGAGGACTTTATCTCATTTTTCATTGCTTCCTCTGCCTCGACAAATCGCTTAAAGGAATTTAAAATCTGTTTCTCTGTTAACTGGAAGCCCAATCCCAGTTTAATGAAGTCAGACTTTATCAGCTTCCTCTTCTTACCATTTATGGTGAGTGCCATTTCTTCAGTATCTTCTGGAAGATGCAGATTGACATTCAATAAATCATACGCAGGAGAGAGTATCCAATCTTCCTTTTCCAAAATAAGCGAAAAGTTTTTCAGATGCATATCATTATTGCCTGTGATATAACTGAAAAGCACTACTTCAAAAAGTCTCAGTAAATCCAGTAATGTGTTGGAAGAGTGTTTTGCAACGGCTTTCCCAACCTTTTCTACAGAACTTTTATATTTATCAAAGGCTTCCAAAATCTGAAACATGTCCAGCATATGGATTTTTTCTCCAGCCTCGGTACGATCTATTCGCTTTGTAAGATAGGAGAGTTCTCCCGATTTCAATCTAATCAGAGTAGATGGAAGAACGGAAATACCGCAAAGTTCAGCCATTCTCATAGTCAGATGCTCATTCTCCGGCATTTGAGGAAAAATTTCATTTTGAGGTTTGAGAATATAATTTCCTCCCAAAGCACCCATTATTGTCAATCTTCCTTTACTGCCATATTGCAAAACCTCTCTAATCAAGCCTAGTGATAGCTTTGGCTGCACCCCGGGAACGGTTATCGATTGCTCAACAACTTCTTTAGCTAATTCTGCCATTTCCGACATTGTATAATCCAGAGTAGGTGGCTCTTGAGTTCCAAAAAAATGAGCACTGCAAGAAGGGTGGAAGTCACCTTCCGTATTCAACGCTTTATAGCAATATAAACACTTCTTACTCATTGCTTTCATTTTTTATAGGAATTACACTCACCGCACCAATGCAGTTTTTACAGCAGGCTAAAAGCAAGCCCATACGGTCATTCTGATTAAGCTTCCAACTCTTGGAAGCAATTTCCAGCAGCCAGCCCTCCGGAATCAAGCCATCAAAAAAGGGAAATAACCTTTTGTCCTTATACCGTTTATTTGAAACAGGCATTGAAAAGGTTATCGGCTGATTGGGGAAGAGGTTGATATATTCCTTGTCGTACTCAAAGAAATAATCACCATCATCCGTTTCAGTGATTGTTCCGGCGAAATTATCTTTATAAAACACTTTACCCTGTCTCATAACTCAATTTTTTTATGGTTAACGGGGGCTAGTTTGTGACCGAACATCATCAGGACCTGATTGACTTTTTCCAAGCTGAGGTTTTCTTTCCCTTGCTCTATTTTTCTGACAACGGTAAGGGCTACACCGGCTCTGTCGGCAAATTTCTGCTGAGTAAGATTGGCCTCTTTCCGTTTGGTTTTAACAAATGCAGCTAAACTCAATGTCATAATTATATGCTTTTGCAGTTATTTTTGGCAAATATAAGAAATTATATGTAAAAGCATATAAAAATAGCAAAATAAGTACAATTATATGCAAATGCATATAAAATGGGCTTTAGAAACGATTTTGTATGCGATACGATATAATATAAGAGAAAAATAGGGGAGAAGCCCTTTAAAGTGTGCTAAAGTTATCTCTTATTCATCCAAAACTTCCGTTCTTCCGGATTCATTTTTTCGATAGCATATCTAAGTGTGGTGCGGGACATAGTGCGTGAATGTTTGCATAGAAACTCACGCAGAAGGGCGAGATCCCTTTTGCCCATTTCACGGAGCATCCATCCAGTTGCTTTGTGGATCAGATCGTGAGAGTCTTCCAGCAGTATCTCTGATATAGCGATTGTATCATCAAATTGTCCGTTTCGAATAAAATGCAGAGTGCTTACAATGGCAATACGCCGTTCCCATAATGATTCGCTCTTAGCCAAACGGTAAAGAAGCGAACGGTCGCTCTTATTCAGCAAAGAACCGCCGACAATCTGCGGAGCACTCAGATCCACCAAATCCCAATTATTGATCCTGTCGGTATTGCGAAGGTAAATCTCGAGCACCGCCTCCTTTTGGTTCTTGAATTTCTCAACCAACAGCAGCACAGCACACATTCTCACCTCGTGCCACTCGCTCTGAAGCAGCTTTTCCGTCAAATCCAGCGAAACATCCTTGTTACTCTTTGCCACCTTGCGGATATTCGGCACCGTCACACCCATAAATCTATCGCCCTCGCCATACTCACCCTTACCGGTCTTAAAAAACCTCGGTAGTATCCGAGCCTTTTCAGGATCTATATGAGCCTTTATTTCATTAATAATCCGTTGCATTTCCCATTCTTGATTGAAGAGTTGTTGAATGGTTTCAGGGTTTTTGAGGAGAGTTCGGAATTCTTTCAGTTTGGCAGCATTTGGAGATTCGGGAATCCAGAGTTTCAAATAGCCGCCTTCTGCATATTTATTGGCCATGTGGTCGAGAAATCTCTCGAAATGTACCTCTTTATCGAGGGTAGGGTAGTGTTTAAGGCCATATTGGATAGTGCGTCTGATGATGGTTGTGCCGTCAATATCCCTGTCTGCCTCCGCAATGATTTTTCCATAGATTGAGCGGGGTTCGTGCTCATTTGATGCACGATGATCCTCCGCTGCTTCAGCCATGATCTCAATTTGCTCGGGAGAAAACCACTTCTGGAGCACTTTATCCTCACGAATTATACGCGCAGACTCTATATGATGTGTCTCCCTATCAACCTCCAGCCCGAGATCATGATAGGCCGCTATGACATATACCATATCAGCATCCACGTCATAGTACTGCGCCAGCCTTGCGCTCTCCTCAACTACTTTCAAGGCATGATCACTCTGATGCGCTTCATCAAAAGCATCATAACGGGGAAGAATCTTTTCTTCGATATATTGTTTTAGGGCAGCGTTCATGGAGTAAAGGTAAAAAATTATTTGTGTTTGGTGGGTTTAAGTAGATACCAGCTATTTTATTTTTACCTCCGGTAATTAATTATTGTTAATTTATTTCAATTAATATTGCATAATTACCAAATATTGGTAACTTTGCATTGTAAAAAGGTATTTTTATGAAAACTACATCTGTTGCACTTGGCCCGTATTTCGAGGATTTTATCGCAAATACTATCCGTAACGGGCGCTACAATAACGCTAGCGAAGTCATTCGTGCCGGACTTCGTATGCTTGAAGCGGAGGAAATAAGAATTAAGCAACTATCCGCAGCAATTAGAGAGGGTGAGGAGAGTGGCAGGTACGAAAACTTTGACCCTCAAGAGCATCTAAAACAACTTAAGGGGAAAAAAGTTAATGGCTAAATTTTTTATTACCAAGAAAGCAGTAGAAGATCTCAGCTCTATTTGGGATTATACATTTGAAACATGGTCAGAAAAGCAGGCAGACGAGTATTATAGTTCGTTGATTCGTGAATTTGAATCAATAGCTTGCGTCCTTGCTATCTTGACCGTGAATATTCTGAAATCCAATCCGGTCTTTTTAGGCGATTATGCCTTAAGCATATGATTTTCTATAGACTCGTAGAAGATGATTGCGTCGAAATTGTGAGGATTCTCCACGAAAAAATGGATATTGATTCGCAACTTAAATAGTTAACGACTTGTTATTTGACTCCATATCCCTTTAAAACATTAAAAGCCGCTACCGGAGCGGCTTAAACTATACAAGAAAGTATAGCGATGTTTTGTTTGTACAAAGTTACACAAATTTCAATTAATACAAAATTATGTTTGATTTTTTCTCAATTTTTGTCTTTGTAAACATGAAGGACGACTCTATTTAGAATCACCCCAATACCACATCCAATACCATCATCAGGGCGAAGCCAAGGGCGAAACCTATGGTGCCGATATTGGAGTGTTCGCCTTTGGAGACATCGGGAATCAATTCTTCCACCACTACATAAAGCATTGCACCGGCGGCGAAAGAGAGCATATAGGGCAGGATTCCCAGAATGCCGGAAGCCAACAACAGGACCAGCGCTCCGCCTATCGGTTCCACAATTCCACTCGCAGCACCAATTAAAAATGAACGCCATTTGCTATTTCCTGCGGTGCGCAGGGGCATAGAGATGATTGCACCCTCCGGGATGTTCTGGATCGCTATTCCGATCGAGAGGGCCAAAGCTCCGGCAATGTTGAAATCTGAAACAGCAGCACCGGCGATTGCAACTCCCACCGCCATACCTTCGGGGAAATTGTGAATAGTGACTGCCAGCGCAAGTTTCGTAGTCTTCGAAAGTCCGCTCTTAGGCCCCTCTGTACTGCCACTCGTATGTATATGAGGGGTTAAATAATCTATGAGCAGAAGGAATGCAAAGCCCAGCAGGAGCCCGACTACCGCAGGAATAATAGCCATCTTGCCGCTTCCCATCTCTATCGAAGGGATCAATAGCGACCATACGGATGCTGCCACCATTACCCCAGATGCAAAGCCGAGCAATGCCTTTTGCAGCAGCGCCGGCATCTCCTTTCTCATCACGAATACGAATGCGGAGCCCAGAATTGTGCCCAACAGGGGGATTAGAAGTGCTATAATTATAGATGACATAACGGTTGCGTGTGCTGATGGAATCGTGGTGTAAAGATAGGGAATTATTTGGCGATGGGAAATACCATCTTCTAAAACTTATAGATTTCAGTAATCAGCAGGTATTTTCAAACCGTTACAATTTGTAACGATTTTGTAACCATAAGATAGCGGATTATTGGGGTTGGTTAATTAGTTTTTTTGTAATTTTGAGCCATTGTAATGAAGCTTTCACGGATGACCATTGTCAGGCAGGATCATTATTGGCTCATGGTCATAGTACAGAATAAAGATTTTTAATTTTTAACCTAATACAATTATGAAAACGAGTAACAAAAACAGGAAAAATGTTCCAGGTGCGGTAAAGTTTGGGGTATCATTTTATTGGTGATAGTCATTCTTGCCGTTCTTGTGTTTGGATTTTTCTTTTGGGCAAGATCCAACAATGTTGATAAATCGGAGTACAACACTCTCTATCAATCCGAGGTAACTCACGAATTGCTTGATAAGGACAGTACGATCACAGTTGCAACCTATAACATCGGTTACCTGTCGGGGATGACCAATAACCTTCCCATATATGCTTCGCCTGAATTTATGGCCAATAACGAGGTGAGAGTCATAGAGGCTCTGAGAACTCTGGATGCCGATATTGTCGGGTTCCAGGAGATTGAATTCGGCAGCAGCCGCGTCTATGGCACCAATCAGGGTACAATGATATGCGATTCGCTCTATGCTTACGGCGCTTTCGCCATTAACTGGGACAAGCGTTATGTGCCTTTCCCTTATTGGCCACCCAGGTTGCATTTTGGAAAGGTTATCTCAGGACAAGCCGTTGTGAGTAAATTTGCCATTTCCGACTATAAGGTGCATATGTTTGAGGGAGTAAAGGGCAGTTCCTATTTTTATAGAGAAATTTATGCCAGTCGTTTGGCACAAGTAGTGACCCTGGATCATCCAGTGAAGCCGATTGTTGTAATCAATATACACGCGGAGGCATTTGAAGCTGAAACCCGCGTTAAACAGCTTGATTTTGTGTATGAGCTATTTTGGGAGCTGGATAAGGAATTCCCTGTGATTCTGATGGGGGATTTCAACTCCAATCTTAAGGATGCTGACGCTAAAATATACCTCTTCCTGAACGATGAGAGATTGGTTTCCTGTGCAATCGATGAAAACGACATTCCATCGTCACCCAGTTCATTCCCAGCAGATAATCCTGACAGACGTTTTGATTATATTTTCTTCAATCCTGACCATTTCGAACTGATTGATTCGCGAATTGCCACCAAATTTGGCGACATATCGGATCACTTCCCTTGCGTAGCTACGCTTAAGATTAAATAACTCAATAGGGAAGAGGCGTTGAACTAAAACCATTATTCTTAAACACATTTATTTAAAGTGAAGAAAATATATTTTGCGCTTATTGCTGCCACAGTCATTTTATTTTCCGGCGGTTGTGAGGAATCACAAAAACCAACTTGTATTCCATCCGCGCCCGATTATACACGGGAAAGTATGTGGTACAATGTTCTCAATGACACAACCGGAGAGGGTGCGGATGTTTTCTATATTCCTTCCACCTGGGAGTTTGATTGGACGACTGAGGATGGTAAAATCTCTCATTATGCCGATGTCTATAATCAGGCACATACCGATAATATGACAATCGAAATGAAAGGGGTTTCGGATTATATGGCTGAAGGGAATAACTTCTACTCACCATTTTACCGTCATATGACACTTGATTCGTGGGCGACTCTCAATCAAGATACAATAACAAGGAGATACAATAGTGTCTCTTTTGTGGATGTACAGAGTGCTTTCGACCATTTTATAGCGCACTTCAACAATGGGCGACCATTTATATTGGCTGGGTTCAGTCAAGGTGCAAAATCAGTTGTGGAATTGATGAAAACTATGCACGAAGATTTGAGGGAGAGAATGGTGGCAGCTTATGTGCTTGGTTACAAGGTGACTCCGAATGATACAGCTATTGCACCATGGATTTTGCCCGCAAAGGATTCTCTTGATACGGGAGTTACTATTTGTTATAATTCCGTTTCGGATGTAAAATATGTAAAGCCGATTATATGTGATTCCAATATTATGTGCATAAATCCGGTTAATTGGAGCACCGATTCCACTCCCGCAATCTTACATGATACCATTACCGTTACGCTCGATCCGGAATATAAAGTACTGGTTCTGGAGGGTTTTGACGGCAGTTTTCTGCCGAACATTCTTAATATGCTGAATGTCGGCGATTATCATGGCATTGAACCCTGGATTTATAGTGATTGCTTGCGAAAAAATTTCAAACAAAGGATAAAATCTTACCTGGAAATGAATTAGTGAATGGCTCCTAAAAGGGTGTTGCCAATAGCTGTGAAGTCCGATATATACTTGACTGTGATGTAAACCGTTTTGGTGTATTTATACAACAAAACGGTTTTTTTCAAAAACTTCAATTATCTTTACTGCCGCTAAGTATAGTTTAATTGAAGTCATATATTATTATTATGAACAAGTGTGAAGAATATAAGATGAGGCATTTCCCTCGAAAATTTGGTGACCGCCGTGACGGTTGGAGGTTGCGTAATGTTGAACCCATATTTTCAATAATGCCCTATTTCATGCGGAAAAGATTGGACTCACAGGTTTACTTCGATGTTCTACTCCCAATTGATCAAATTGAAGTTTTTATAAAACAACACAAAGAGGAGATCCCCGGCTTGTCTATTATGCACATAATAATTGCCGCTATAGTGAGGGTTTTTTCTCAGCGTCCCAAATTGAACCGATTCATTGTACGGAATAAATTGTATGCCCGCAATTATATTAACATTTCACTTATGATAAAACGCTCTATGACTGATGAGGGCGAAGAGACGGTGATTAAACTTTTCTTTCTACCAACAGATACCTTGCAGGATGTTGTCAGAAAAGTTCAAGAAGCATTGGACGAGAACAAGTCGGAAGGAGAGCCAAATACGATCGATAAGCTAAGTAAATTCCTATCCGGTCTGCCCCCTTTCTTGATGCGTTTTCTCTCCTCTACCTTGATCCGCATGGATAGATTCGGGATTTTACCGCGTTCTCTGGAAGAGATCAGTCCCTGGCACGCAAGTTTCTTTTTGAGCAATATAGGTTCTATCGGGACAGAATCGGTATTTCACCATCTTTACGAAGTTGGAACTTGCAGTATGTTTATGGCTATGGGGCAAAAATCAACACAGCACATAACCAGGCGTTCAGGCGAAGTACAAACATTTAAGACCATACGACTGAGATTTACCTTTGATGAGCGGGTTGCCGATGGCTTTTACTTTGCTTCTTCTATCAGATCAGCCCTGAAACTGGGTCAGCAGCTGGAACAGTTGCTCTCGCCACCCGGAGAAGTGGTTGTAGATGACGGAGTAGGGAGGAAGAGAGTGGATCTTTAATGACCTTAATCATTCAACCTGTTGCGACGATGGTTGAACGAATACAAATAATGTTCTTGTAATTCAGGGGACAAAAAAGAACGCTCAAGCAGTTCTTTTACCAATGGTTGTTCGCGAGCAAACAAATCAATCTCCTTCTGCACTACCCTTTGCGGAAGTTTTATGCGTCTGCCAAACTCTTCGAAGTCGGAACGCCTAACCGTACGAGTGTCACTAAACGCCATTCCTTCCTTAAACAACCCTTTGTCAAGCGCAAATATGCGGGGTTCTCGTAGTTGTAATGAGGTGTTGAGAAGGTCGTAAGCAGGGGAGAGGCGATACTCCCCATTGGATTCAATCAGTGAAAAATTTTTCAAATGTGCATCATCGTTAAGCGTAACGAAATTGAATAATATTACTCTAAAAAAACGCCGAAGATCGATCAATGCTACCTTTACATAGGCGTGCATGATCTCAGCACACTCCTCATAACTTGCTCTGTCATACTTATAGTTGGGCCCTGCATTATCCTTTGTGTAACCCAATAGTGCAGCGAAATCCTCCTGTTTGTATTTACCACCACTATGCACATCGAATCTACGTGTAATATATGCGGGAGTACCATCTTCAAAAAAACATAGCGCATTCGCAGCGGTCTCTATCCTATAGACTTGCGAAGCAATCTGCATTGTTATATGCTCATTCGCAGCACAGAAATCTCTGTTAATAATGTGGTAACTCGTAGGACGTGGCTTAAGGATAAATGTACCTTGTTCCTTCTCACGGGCATAACGCAGTTTGCGATTATCCACCACAACAGAAAATTTAGGTTGAGCGCCGGAAAGCGATATGCGTCCAACGCCCCTGGTGGCTTCATTAGCCTCTTCAGTATCCGAATCCGGGCTTGGCTCTGAGAAGATATGAGATACGGCGATGCCATCAAATAGTACTTTTTGTGCAGAGGGACAATAGGTATTATATCCCTCCTGCAATGTCGATGGACAAAGATTAAACTCTTTCATGGTTTAGATCGGTTTTACGGTAATGGCTCCAATCGTATCAAATTGACAGGTTGCCAACAAAATCCCAAAATCATCCTCTGCGTCAATACGAAGGAGTTGCGATTGTATTTGTCGGTTCTCGCCCTCAGACAATAAATTTGCGAATGCAGGGAAAAGAAATGGTGAATGATAGGGTTCCGACCTAAGTGGCAAAGTTAAACTTACAGGCGTAGCTTTTTTGCTCAACAAATATGCCTTGTCGTAGATAAAAGTGAAATCACGGTTCTCGTTTTCAGCCAGCAAACCTACTTTTATCCCATGGAGATATACTTCACATTGTCTCATAACATCAATCTTTTATTGTCGTTTTAAGTTGCAAGCCGAGCACATTACATATCGACAATAGTGTCGCAATCCGCGGATTGGCTGTACCACGCTCAACTGCTACTATGGTATTTATGCTCACATCAGCCAATTCGGCCAGTTCCTGCTGAGTAATTTTCAACTCCTGCCGACGAGCCTTGATTTGTTTACTTAACAACTCCATATTCACAATATATTGGTATTAATTGCAAATATAAGCGTTTAGAACCACAAAACAAACATAAATCACATTATATTGGGATTTTAGCGTTAAAAGCCTGTATTTTTAGCACATTTTTGTCGAAAATCATAGTATGTTGGGAGTGAAGCCCCATTTTCGTGCAATTTTCACCCCACTCTTCCTGCATTTCTCCATACCTTTTCCCATGCCGCCTCAAATCTTTCGGGGTAATAGACCTTTAGCCAGGCCATTTGGTAAGCGATGGCACATTGGGCGGCAGAATGGGATTCGGGGAAGGTAAAGTTGCCCTGCTCTAGGAGGAAGTCCCAGCGTTTTTTAAGTTCCTCATGAGTGTATTTGTGTATTGCATCGCCGGAGAAGATTTTTTCACGTAATTGATCTAGCATAACATCATTGTTACTGAATAGAGCCTTGCGGAGATCTACTGTCCCTTTATGCGAAAGTCCAAGGTTCAGGGCTATTATCATCATTTGTTCTTGATAAATCAGGACTCCATAGGTTTCACGCAGGCATTCATCATATAAGGGACGTATGGTTTCATACTGCTTACATTGGTTGAAAGAGCTGGCTAATTCGAAGTATTCCAGGAATTTATTAACTTTTGTGCCCGGCCGACATAATGCATTAAGTGCTACTAATTGACTGAATTTGGTGGGTTTTATCAATGCCAGACCCACTCTCATGTCCTTAGTTTCAAACATGTATATTTCGGAAGTTTCTCCCTTTGCAAAAAATTCCAGGACTTTGGGATCATCGTATGTTTGTAGAATATTGATACCATTGGAGGCATCGCTGATTACATCAAGGCAGATTAACCGCATAATATTCAGATATTGAGAACCGGAATCCTTGAAATATTCAAGCTCATATTGGCATTTCAGCTCATTACAACCCAAATTTCTCTTATATGTATAAGATAGCGGCAAATATTCATCTAAAGGCTTTTTTGAGAGAAAAAATACACTACAATGAGTTCCTATTCCCATCACTGTTCCTATCAGTTTCTGCGCTGAATCAATTATGTCTTTAGGAAGCTCAGATTGGTTGTTTGGCTTCTCAATCCCAAAAGCCCTCAAAGAGGCTCTATTAGCAATCTTTTCTGAGCGGAATAGGTGTGAGGAGATCGTGCAAACATGCATTTTACCGTATTTTCCCTTGAGATATTTAAATGCATATATATATCCTTTTCCATCCAATTCAAGCTCAATGATTGGCCGCGGTACCCCATCGTAATAGGGTGGAAGGTATCTTTCGAACACCAAGGGATATTTAATAGGGTCAAAATCGGTAATTTGCAAAATATAGTTCAGGAATGATGCAGTGGCTGTGCCACGACCCGGCCCCAGAAAGCAACCTTTCTCCCGCAGAGCTTTCGCAAGATCCCAAATAATAAGAATATAGTTCGTAAGGTCGTGCGAATATATAGCCTTCAGCTCATATTCAAGCCGTTCTCTCTCTTTCGTGCTATAATTTCCACCAGTGCGCTCTTTGAGCCCTTCAAGGGCCAAATGGCGAAGATATTGGGCAGGGGAGTGGAAGGAATCCGGAATTGGGAAATCTGGTAATTTTTGCTTTTCAGCAATCTCAAAATGCTCAATTTTCCGTAATACCTCCCAGGTATTCTCTATTGTTTCCGGATGATCCGGAAAGAGTTCAAGCATTTCAGCTTCGGATTTTAGGTACTCTTCGCCTGTAAATGACAATCTTTCGGGGTCTTCCATCTTATGATTTGTATTGGCGCACAGCAAAACATCATGCGCAGTTGCATCCTCTTTTTTGATAAAATGGACATCATTAGTAGCAACTACAGGTATGCCTAATTCCGCACCTAGGGCGAAAATAGCCTCATTTGCAACCTTTTGCTCCTCATATAAATCACATTTATAGTTAGGTTTGGTAGATTTATGCAGAGAAACTTCCAAATAGAAATCATCTCCGAATAGGTCACGATACCAACAGGCCAATCGCCTTGCTTCCTCTAAATCATTCGCAAGAATAGCTTGCGGAATTTCGCCACCGATACAGCCTGAAAGGGCTATAAGGCCATCGTGATGCTCTTGAAGCATACTGTGATCCACCATTGGACGCTTTCTCATACCCTCAGTGTTGGCTTTAGAGACCAATTTGACCAAATTCCTGTATCCTTCTATATTCTTAGCTAGTAATACCAGATGATACCTGGTAGATGAGGTCTTGTGATCAATAAGATTTTCCTTAGATATATATACCTCACAACCTATTATCGGCTTTATTGCAGGATGTTTCTTAGCCACTTTAAGAAAATCCGGAATGCCGTACATTGTTCCATGATCGGTGATTGCCAGGCCGGGCATTTTCAATTCGTCTGCCCGCTTGAAGAGTTCTTCTGTTTTACACATACCATCCAATGTGGAATATATAGTGTGTAGATGAAGGTGAGCGAACCCTTCTCTCTCTTTCCTTGAGTCTTGAGAATGGGTGATAGGCATGCAAAGAGTGGAGTTGTTCGTTGTTTTCATGTCATTATTGTTTTTATTTCTGCAAGCAAAGCTAAAGGTAGCTTCGGCAGAAATCAGGCAGATATAAATAAAGTGTAATATTTTTTAATTACGCCACTTTATTGCCGAATCTATTGTTTGTTTTGCTGGTAATTACTAATTTTGAAACTACTTGAGATCCCTATTTCAACTAAATATTAAGAAATGGCAAAGAACTATTTCAAACGTTATATCTGGCTTCTGGAAACCCTCCGGAGTAGGGGCCCCTTGACTCTCAAACAGTTGCAAAGTCATTGGCTAAGAAGCTCAGTCAACGATGATTACACAGAGTTGGCTCCCAGAACACTATCCAATCATATCACATCAATCCTCGATATTTTCGGCATTGAAATCCTTTGTAACCGTAGTGACAACACCTATTACATTAATAATGAAGATGATATAGGTGGTAGCGGAGTGCGGAACTGGATGCTGGAAGCATTAAGCCTGAACAGCCTTCTGAACGAGAGTGCGGGGCTTAAGGATAGGATTATTTTCGAAAATGTGCCTTCAAGTCGTAAATATCTGACTACCATAATTGAAGCTATTCGGGAGAATAAGGTCATCAATGTGACATACCGGAGCTACAGAAAGCCAACCTCCGATGAATTTGTGCTGAAACCCTACTGCTTGAGAGAACACAAGAGAAGGTGGTATCTCTACGCTCATAAAGATGATGATGCTGAGCCTCATATGTTTTCCCTCGACAGGATTCAGAAGGTCGAGATAGGTGAGGAGAGCTTTAAACTCCCGAATGATTTCAATGCCCACGATTATTTTTACGGCATCTATGGTGCCAGAGTTTATCCGGATATGAAGCGAGAAACAGTTGTTTTAAAGGTCTCTGATATGCAGGCAAAATACTTCAAATCGCTACCGCTACATTACTCACAGGAGATTCTAGAAGAAACCAATGAATACACTATCTTTCAATATTTTCTCACTCCCGACTACGACTTCAAACAAGATGTGCTCTCCTTCGGTGCGAGTGTCGAAATCCTGGAACCTGAACATTTGAGGAACGAGATAGGGGAGATGGTAACTGAGCTTAATAGGAGGTATAATAATGGATGAAAATTATTAATAACTTAATTCTAATATTATGGCAAAAAAAGAAAAAGATAAGTTAGAAGATCTTAAATGTAAATTTGAAAAAGCAGCAAATACAAAAAAAGGAAAAGTATATAAATATTTCCACAATAACATAGAGTTCTTCAAGGGCGATATAGGAGATATCATAAAACAAAATAGCAGCTCATTTGCTTTTGCTTGTTGTGTCGGCAAAGTGTTTGGTACGTGTACTCCTACTTCTGAATTTCATAAGGCTTTTATTCAAGTTATAACAGGAAAAGGCCAAGAAATACATAATATTAAAACTTTACATTCTTCTGCACTACTGGGCCTCCTTTGTTTCTATAGTATAAATAAGGAGAATCCACTTAGTATTACTATGCCGTTTAATAATGAGAAGGTGAAGTTTGAGTTTGATAGAGTTGAATTTGAGAAAACAAATACTGTTTTCGAAGCAAAACACCGTATTCCTAGTGTACCGTCGTCTATAGATATTGCATTATACGGAACAGCTAATGGAAAACGTGCGGTATTATACTTAGAGTCTAAATTTAGCGAGTATCTAAATGTAGGAGATTCTTCTTCCCCAGATAAGAATAAACGCTACGAGCAATTTTACAAATATCTAGCTGGAGAAGATAATAAAGAAGGTCAGAATTTTCTTAAAAATTGTGGTATTACATTTAGCTATAAAAATAAAAATACAGGCAAAGAGGATGGTAAGTTACATATTCATAACATAGATAAAAATAAGCAGCACTACTGCGAAGGACTTAAACAAATGGTTTCGCACACAATTGGAGTTATTAACTCAGATGAGTCAGATGAGAAAGAAATGGAAATTTATTTAGCACCAATTTTGTTCGATTTTGGTAATATTTTTAAAAAGGCGGAGGATAATAAACGTTTTTCAGATTATTGTAAAGTGTACGAAAAATTTGCAGCTGGGCTGAAGAACTTGAGAGACAAACTAACAACTTCTAATTGTTATAAAAACTTCTTCCCGGACAGTAACAACACAGAAGCACCATTAGTGAGGAAGAAGAACAAACTATTCATTTCCGATAAAGTCTTTTCATATCAAGAATTCTTCAAGAACGCTAAGTTTGATCTTCCTCCGTCAGTAAAAGAGTATTACAATTTGTAACAAGAAAGACTATTTTATAATAATCACATATTTTTCATAAATATTTCCACTTCTACCACATTTTTGCCGATACTCACCATAATTTTGCAGTAGAAATACAAAAAACGCAATATTATGGAAGAAATCATCGATAAAATCCCACAACTTGAAAACAGAATCTATGTAATCGGTGGTCCGCGAGAGCAGGCCCAGGACGAGGCGCTTACACTAATCCTGCACCTAACTGACAAACACTACCTCACAACAGAGTACTACTGCCTAAAAAACACCGAAGAGGAAATCAAGAGCAAATTTGAAAAAATCGCCGCCGCAACCGGTCTTGGCAAGGGTTGCCGTGCCTTTTTCCGTACCCAAAAAAGCGGTGATGTACTTTTAATCAATAGAAATATCAAAGCCTCACACAGTCGTCGCTTCGTTCGCCTGGTCTTCATTGACTCTCTTGAATCCATTCACCTAAAAGGCAAAGGGCACAACCGCGAAGAAGTTCTCAAAAAACTCACCAAAAAGAATCCCCTCATCATAGTCTCTGACCTGCTCACCCCCTCCGACAGCACAACTACCCACTTGGATAGCAACGGAGTAATGCTCTCATTCACCAAAGTGTGAAGGGGCCATCTCATTCATTGAATGAAAGGATTATTTCGGTTATTTGCTTTTATTTACTAACTTCGAATTTGAAAAGAGTAATAGTAATCATTACTTTTTAATACATACAACGAATGCGTTTGCAATTTGTTCCATCGTGTTGAAACGTCGGAAATTTCAATTAAAAGAATTAGCTAAGGAACAAGTCGCGAACGCCCGTGGTTCCACGGGCGTGACTTGTAAGTTAAGGTCTCCGACGACCCAACACGAGCAAGAAGTGCCCGTGTTTTTTGTATATATATTACGAACCTAATCTACACTATCAATAAA
>JAAZEZ010000010.1 GCA_012511975.1 Bacteroidales bacterium
CCTGTGCCTCCACCCATGCCGGCGGCGATAAAGAGCATCTGCGTATTGCCTCCAAGATGTTCCTCGATCGCATCTCTAGACTCAAGAGCGGATTTTCTGCCGATGGTAGCATCCTGCCCGGCACCAAGACCTTTGGTCAATATTCCTCCTATCTGAAGTTTGACCGGTACTGTGCTTCCATCCAGAGCCTGCCTGTCAGTATTGCATACCACAAAATCCACCTGCTCTATCTGTTGTGAATACATATATTGCACGGCATTACTGCCGCCGCCCCCAACACCTATTACTTTCAGAATGTTGTTTGAGCCCCTGGGCCAATTTTTTGGTATTAATGTTTCTTCCATAATTAATCAACAATTGTCATTGTTTTCACTAAAAATCCCTTCGAATAAAGTACCCCACCCACGTTTCTGATCTTTATCTTTATTAGATCCTCCTTTCCTGCCACCGGATTCCTTTTTCCCTTTAACTTCTTTTTTGTCTGTTTCCATGTCAGTTTCGGTTGCACTTACTTTTACTCTGTCTGCCTCCGTAAAGGAGAGTTTACTGGAAAAACCCTCCAGCAGAAGGCCTACGACTGTAGAAGAAAATGTATCCTGAGCTTTCTCGTGAGAATCTATCGTGATGCAGCCTCTGGGTGCAGCAAGGCGTGTTCTGTTACCCAGGAATACCTTAGCCAGATCCAGAAAACCTTCCAGATAGCAGGTCCCGCCGGTTATTACGACTCCGGCAGGGAGTTTTCCTTGTAACTCGTTCTCCTCTTTTACATATTTGATCGCTTCGAGAATCTCGCTGGTACGCGCTTCTATAATTCGTGTGAGTTTAGGAAGCGAGACTTCATCTTCGATAATACCATCATTGCCTCTTAGAATCAGTTTTTTGTCCTCGGGAGTAAACTCTTCGACACAGCAGCCGTGTTTTAGCTTGATCAATTCCGACCACTTTGCACTTATCGAGGTTACAGTCTGGATATCGACAGTAATGGATTCTCCTCCAAAGGGGATAATACGCACATCAGTGACGATGCCTTTTCTGACAACGGCAATCTGTGTCAGGCCACGTCCAATATCCACCAGCATCACTCCATTTTCCATCTCCGCCTCTGTGAGCACCGCTCTTGCGGAAGCGATGGGAGAGAGCACGATTTTAGAGATTTCCACACCACACGCAGAAAGTACCTTTTTGCATCTGGACAGCAATGTTGCCTTGCCGTGGAAGATTTTATAATAGGCCTTGAGATGTTTACCGGATGTCCCGATGATCTCATGCTGCTGGTATCCCGTCAAATCATCAATGTCATATTTCTGAGGGATAACTGCGTAAATCATATTGGCCGGATCTACGGAAAATTTGTAACGCTCCCGGCGGTGTTTTTCCAGTTCTTCCTCGGTTACATACTGGCTGCTGATATTTCTGATGATGGTGCTTTCTATCTCATCGCAGAAGAGAAATTTTCCGCTTATATTGATAATTGCTTTGGTAATCTCTTCACCAATATCGGATGATGCAGCTTCCAGTGCCGCTTTAAGGGCTTCAATTACTCGGCCCTCGTTGACTATTTCCCCGTTTTTTATGCCGTTTGGAAGGGGAGAACTGTGAAATGAAACCACCTTCATGCCTTCAGAAGTCTCGGTCCCGACTGCCACGGCCACTTTAGATGATCCAAAATCTATCGCTGTAATAAAATCGCTCATATATTTTCTATTTGCAAATAATCTGTTTGTTGTATTTGAGATTGACGACCTTGTAGCTATTCCACCCCTTTGCAGGAGCAATTGTTGTATAGAATGTCGCTAATTTCTTAAATTTCGCATCAATATCCCGGTAATTCCCGAATATGATTTTGTGATGGCTTATGCGTGAAACAAGGCAGATTTCGCCACCTTCAATATATATCTGCTCTATGTTTTTGTTCCAGTACTCATTGTTGCTGATATAGTTGGTCAGGCGGAGAATACCCTTTATCCATTCTCCATCTTTACCTTCGGGAATACCCATATATTCTCTTCCCAGACGTAGCGGAATATCGCCAGTAACAATAGGCACATTGTAGGTGTTGAGCAAGGGGAAAAGAAATCCGCTTTCATCTGCATAATAACCTTCGGTATCATTTTCAAATCTTACGACAGGTTTTCTTTGTACCACATCTATGCTCAGAATCGTAGGAGAGGAAAAATAGACTTCGGATTTGAGGATTTCGCCCCTGCTGTCAAGCAGTTTTTCGATCCTGGTAAGGTTGATTTTTTTACACTTTGTGCCTGTCACCTTTTCTGTCTGATCCACCAGGGAAACAATCTGCTCGCGACTGATGAGGTTGACCTTTAGAGAGTCCTTAAAATTGACATTGATACCACTGCATACTGTCTCTGCAATGGTTTCCGTTTCCATTTCAGACACAAAATAAAAGTACGCCACTGTCACTCCGAGAAAGAGCAGGGATATAAGTACAATCAACAGTATCTTTTTTACTCTCATTTTTCTATTCTGGCTTTTAGTTCTTCTTCTATAGGTGATATAAACCTGTCAATATCTCCGGCCCCGAATGTGATTAAACATTCGAAATCCCTTTGACGGATTGTATCCATCAATTCATCTTTACTTATGAGTATCTTGTTTTCAAGTTTTACCTTGTCAAAAATTATCCTTGAAGTTACCCCTTCAATCGGAAGTTCCCTTGCAGGATAGATATGGAGCAATATCAGTTCGTCAAGTCCGCTCAATGCATCTGCAAATTCCTCAGCAAAATCCCTCGTCCGCGAATAGAGATGAGGTTGAAATATGCCGCAAAGCCGTTTTCCCTTAAAGATACCTCTCATCGAACTGATTGCATGACGCAGTTCATTAGGGTGGTGCGCATAATCGTCAACGTAAGCGCATTGCGGGGTGTTGAGGCGTATATCAAATCTTCTTGCTACTCCTCTGAAACTAGCCAACCCGTTTTTGAGTTTTTCCGGAGTTATGCCGTACAGTAGCGCAGCCGCAGATGCAGCTATAGCATTTTCAACATTGATCCACCCGGGTATTCCCAACGTACATTTTTCTATTTTACCTTTAGGAGTGTTAAGCGTAAAATCAAAATAACCCCCATCCTGAGCTACTATATCCGATGCGTAAAAGTCAGCAGGAGTATCGTAAGAATAGGTCAAAATTTTTGCATTCACCTTTTCCAAAGAGATCTTTACACCTTTTTTCAAAACAAGGAATCCATCCTTATTGACTTGCGATGCAAATTCAGCAAATGCATCTTTAAGATGGCTGTGATCCAAATAGATATCCAGATGATCCGCATCAGCGGAGGTAATCACCGCAATATCGGGGTGTAATTGTAAGAATGACCTGTCAAACTCATCAGCTTCAGCCACCAGCACCGGGTTGGAGCTTAGCAGCAGATTAGAGTCATAATTACGTGAAATACCACCTAAAAAGGCATTGCAGCCCTCGCCGGAGTGCGTGAGCAAGTGAGCCAATAGCGTGCTTGTAGTGGTTTTACCATGTGTTCCGGCTACCGCCAGACACTTCTTACCGTGAGCAATCTCTCCCAGAGCACGGGACCTCTTGCATACGGCATATCCCTGCTCCATCACATACCGTAGCTCACCCATATCAGCCGGAACGGCCGGGGTATAGATGACAAAAGTGTTATCTTTGTCTTTAGGAATAGCGCTGATATCATCCTCATAGTGTATGGAAATTCCCTCTTCCTCAAGCCTTGCGGTGAGTGCAGAGGGTGTCCTGTCGTATCCTGATACGCTGTATCCCGCACTGTTGAAGTAGCGGGCAATGGCACTCATTCCGATGCCGCCGATCCCTATGAAGTAGTAGTATTTGTATCTTTTTTCCATATCCTTTCTTATCTGATGAGAGAGAGTACTTCTGTCGCAATCTCTTCTGCTGCCCCCTTTCGTCCCAGTTTGAGCACATTTGCCTCCAACTTACGGATGCGCACGCTGTCGGAGAGCAGTTCTTCTGCAGTATCCATTAGTGTTTCTTCCGCCATATCATCCCTTACCATCAGCGCCGCCTCTTTTTCTACCAAAGCCATAGCATTGTGTGTCTGGTGATCCTCTGTCACGTTTGGCGACGGAACAAAAATGGTTGCCTTGCCGGCAACGCAGAGTTCGGAGATTGTTCCCGCTCCTGCGCGGGAAATAACCACATCCGCCACGGCATAAGCAAGATCCATCCTTCGGATGAAATCAAAATGCTTTACGTTGGGCAGTTCATGCCCTTTCATATATTCAGCTATATCGCTGCTATAATACTTACCGTTCTGCCATATAATCTGGTAATCAGCATTTGTGCCCTTTTCAGCCACCCATTTTTTCATTGCCTTGTTGAGAGTTCCGCTGCCCAGGCTGCCCCCAACTACAAAGATGGTCTTTTTATTTGGATTGAGCCCGTAGAAATTATACCCTTCTCTCCTTTCAGCTTCCGTAGGTGGCTTTATCTCCTTTCTAATGGGATTTCCTGTGAGAATAATCTTGTCAGCAGGAAAAAACTTTTCCATACCGCTGTAAGCGACGCAGATTTTATCCACTTTTTTTGAGAGAATCCTGTTGGTCAATCCTGCATATGAGTTCTGTTCCTGTATGAGACAGGGAATTTTCTTTCCGGATGCACTCCAAAGCAGGGGAGCACTTGCATAGCCTCCAACTCCAACTGCCACATCAGGTTTGAATTCATTGATGATATTCTTTGCCATTGAGAGGCTTTTGAGTATTTTGAAGGGTAGTGCGAAATTTGCCAGTGAAAGTTTACGCTGCAGGCCGGCTACAGGTAAACCTTTGATTTCATATCCTGCCTGTGGCACTCTCTCCATTTCCATTCTTCCTTCAGCACCTACAAAAAGTATTTCGGTCTCAGGGACGATCTCCCTTATAGCTCCAGCTATGGAGAGAGCCGGGAATATGTGCCCTCCCGTACCTCCTCCGCTTATTATGATTCTTGGGTTTATTTTACTCATAACAGGTAATTCTCCGAATACATTATTTCATCTTCTTTTTGCTTAGCCTCTTCTTCCAGTTCTTTGTGTTTGATTTCATCCTGTTTATCCAGCTGCTTGCTTATGGAAAGGAGGATGCCGAATGCACCGCTCAATACCATATAAGCTGTACCTCCATGACTTATTAGAGGTAAAGTATGACCTGTGACCGGCATCAACCCGACATTTACCAATATATGCAAAAATGCCTGGGTGGCAATAAGAAATGCCAACCCCAAAACCAGTGCTGCCGGAAAGATTGTTTCACATCGGTTTGCTATAGTGATGCACCTGAAGAGGAATATCAGATAGATCAGTATAACGAAAATACCTCCCACTAATCCATATTCTTCCACAATGAAGGCATATATGAAGTCAGAAAAGGCCATTGACAAAGAATATCTTTGAGTACTCTTGCCCGGACCTTTTCCGAATATTCCACCTTCATGTATCGCAATTTTGGCATTTTCCGCCTGGCGCTTACTATCCTGCTCTCTTAGTCTCTCGGCTTCTGTCATAGTGGCTTCAGCATCCTTGTCTACCTCCTTCTTAGCCTCAACAAAGTTAACGATACGGTTGGTAGCAGTCTCAAAGCGGTTGAAGAACTTACCTACAAGGGCGGGCTCTTCGCCTTCAGCGTAGTTTTTATCTTTATAAAAGAGCAGGTAGGTGCCAAAAAGTAATGCCAACACCAGTATCCCTATCCCTACAGTAATGCCCAGGTGCTTACCGTTGACATTCATAAAGAAGAGTAACAATATGCTGATTACACCAAATAACAGAGCTGATGAGAAGCTGTTGACCATGACCATCATACATACTACTGCAATTGGCAGCAATATCTTGAGCAGAAAGTCTTTGTAAGTGGTCAAGGAGTTCTCCCAGTACTCCAGCGCCTTTGCAATATAGAGTATAAGTCCCACTTTTGCGAATTCAAACACCTGTATTGTCCTGCCGAAGAGCCGGATACCTCTGGCTGCTTCGTTACGTGCATCGGGTATGATGAAAAGCAGTACAAGCATCACAATCGTTATTCCAAAAACCGGAAACGCCAAAAATCGGTAAAACCTCATCGGGATCATGTAGCAGATCAAAAGAGCGGCAAATCCGATGGATACCGATATGAGCTGTTCCCGAAGTATAAAAAACTTACTCACACCCGCTTTATTGGCCAAAAACGTACTGGAAGAAAATACCGCCAGCAGCGAAATAATGGCCAGACAAAGCACAATTATCCAAATGATCTTGTCCCCTTTGAGTCTTATTTTCAATCTCCCCATCTTCTATTAAAGATTTCTTACGGCAGCCTTGAACTGTCTGCCTCTGTCCTCATAATTATCAAACAAGTCAAAACTCGCACAACTGGGCGAAAGAAGTACGGTGTCACCACTTTTTGCGATGGATGCAGCTAACTTTACGGCCTCTTCTGCGGAGAGCGTGTCGTAAATTTCCGCCACTTTGTCGCCAAAAAAACCGTGGATTTTTTTATTATCGACACCGAGGCAGACTATAGCTTTTACCTTTTCTTTCACCAGGTCCGCAATAGGAGAGTAGTCGTTGCCCTTATCGGTTCCTCCGAGTATCAACACAATAGGAGTTTTGATACTTTCCAGCGCGTACCAGGTGGAGTTGACATTGGTCGCCTTGGAATCGTTGATGTACATCACACCTCCAACAGAGAGCACTTTTTCCATTCTGTGCTCTACTCCGGCGAATGTTGTCAGGGCTTCCCGGATGGTACTGTTGGTTATGTTCATTATTTTGCCCGTGATGGCCGCAGCCATTGAGTTATATATGTTATGTTTTCCCTGTAGCGCAAGTTCATGTAGGAACATTTCGTAGCCGCTGTCTTGGTATCTGACATACATCTTATCTCCCTCAACATAGGCTCCTTGCTCGACAGTGGAGTTCTGACTGAATGGTATTTTTTGTGCCTGAATTACAATGCGGTTCAGATGCTCTATCGTTATTTCATCATCCGAGCAGAAAATGAAGCAGTCTTCCTTTGCCATATTTCGGGTAATCCGGAATTTGGAATTGATATAGTTCTGCATCTGATTGCCGTATCTGTCGAGATGGTCAGGGGTAATGTTGAGCAATACGGCGATATCCGCCTTGAATTCATACATTCCGTCAAGTTGGAAACTACTTATCTCAAGCACGTAAATATCGTGCTCTTCAGTTGCTACCTGAAATGCGTAACTCTGGCCGATATTACCACCCAGACCCACATTCAGGCCGGCATTTTTAAGCAAATAGTAAATAAGCGATGTGGTAGTGGTCTTGCCGTTGCTGCCGGTAACACAGATCTTCCTGGAATTGTCATATCTGCCGGCAAACTCAATTTCCGAAATAACGGATACGCCGCGGGCGTTGAGCCCGATGATCAAGGGTGCAGTATCGGGAATGCCGGGACTTTTTATCACTTCATCAGCAATGCATATCTTTTCAATGGTGTGTCCGCCCTCCTCATAGGGAATTCCATACTCCACGAGACGCGCAACGTGTTCTTCCTTAAGCTTGCCGTTGTCAGAGAGAAATACGTCAAATCCCTTGACTTTCGCCAGGACTGCAGCTCCGGTGCCGCTCTCTCCACCACCCAATACAACGATTCGTTTCATAGCTTATTACCTTATCTTTAATGTTACTACTGTCAATACTGCTAGTATTATCGATACAATTATGAATCTCGCTACCACTTTCTGTTCGGGATAGACTTTTCCCGGCCACTGGATTATTGCATCCGGATTTTCCTTTTGGAAATGGTGGTGGAGAGGTGTCATTTTAAATACTCTTACACCGGTACCGGTTTTTTTCTTTGTGTACCTGAAATAAAATCTCTGTATTACAACCGACAGACTCTCAAGAAAGAATATCCCGCAAAGCAAGGGAAGGAGCAATTCTTTTCTGACAAGAATGGCGCAGACGCCTATTATGCCACCGAGAGTCAAACTGCCCGTATCGCCCATAAAAACCTGGGCAGGGTAGGAGTTGTACCACATAAATCCCAGCAGGGCACCTACCATCGATGAAAAGAATACAGTAATCTCCGCACTGCTCGGAATATACATTATGTTGAGATATTCGGAGTAAATGACATTACCGGAGAGGTAAGCGAAAATTCCGAGAGTAGCCCCCACGATAGCTGTCGCCCCGGTAGCCAGACCGTCAAGCCCATCCGTAACATTACAACTGTTAGAACAGGCTGTTATTACCAAAATAATACAACATATATATATGAACCATTTGAAATATTCTCCGAGGCATCCTCCGAAAGGAGAGAGCCATCCGTAGTCAAACTCATTGTTCTTCACAAAAGGAAGTGTGGTTTTGGTGCTGTTTTCCAATAAGCCGGTATCAACGGTCATAGTTCCGGCCGGAATTGTAGCTTCAACAGCAGTGATTTCACTTGTGACCCCAGCCACAGGTGTGACCTTTCTTTGTTCTCTGAATCCTGCCTCATTGCTGAAACACATTATCAGGCCGACAATCAGACCCAGAAGCACCTGGGATGCTATTTTGTACCAACCGTTGAGTCCCTCCTTGTTTTTCTTGAATACCTTAATGTAGTCATCAAGAAATCCTATGGTGCCAAACCACACTGTGGTAAGGATCAAGATCAGAATATTGATATTTGTAAGGTCGCAGAATAGCAGTACCGGCACCAGTATAGATATGATTATAATGATACCACCCATAGTGGGAGTTCCCTTTTTTTGGAGCTGACCTTCCAGGCCAAGATCGCGAATTGTTTCGCCGATTTGTTTTTTCTGCAGCCAGACAATTAGTTTGTGCCCGACAATCAGGGCTATCAAGATGGCGACGATGCTGGCTCCGAAGGACCTGAATGAGATGTACTTCATCAGTCCTGAACCCGCAAAGTCTATGTTCGCTCTCTCAAAATATTCAAAAAGGTGGTACAGCATAGGTAGAGGTTTTGTCAGGTTATAGTTGTTCAAATGTTTCGGAGATAATCTCCTTATCGTCAAAATGGTGTTTTTCCCCGCCGACAATCTGATAATTTTCGTGTCCTTTACCTGCCACAAGTATTACAGCGCCTTTGTTAGCCATCATTATGGCTGTGCGGATGGCCTCTTTGCGGTTGGTAATGAAGAGTGACTTGGCCTTTCCTGCAGCGTTGAGGCCGTTACGAATATCATTTATAATAGCATCGGGATCTTCGAAACGAGGGTTGTCTGATGTTACAATGACTTTGTCAGCATATTTTGTAGCAATCACACCCATTTCGGGGCGTTTGCTCTTATCTCTATTTCCTCCGCAACCGAATACGCATATCAGTTGGCGGTCTCTAGCTGTTGAGCGTAGCGTTTTGAGAACATTTTCAAGAGCGTCGGGAGTGTGGGCGTAATCCACAACTGCAGTGATCTCATTGCCTCCGCGAATATATTCGAGACGTCCTGCGACAGCCTTCAACAAACTCATTTTTACCAGTACTTCATCTTTATCGGCTCCCAGAAGGATTGCCGTAGCATAGACTGCCAGCAGGTTATATGCATTATGTGCCCCGATAAACTGTGTCCAGAAATGATTGTTTCCGATAGCGAGCATCATTCCTTCCAGACTCTCTTCCACAATTTTGCAATTGAAATCGGCAAGTGTGCGGCAGGAATACCTCTTTATAGTTGCCTGACAATTCTGCACCATCACTTCGCCATTTTTATCATCTATATTGATAAGAGCGAAAGCTTTTTTAGGCAGATTGTCGAAAAGACGCTTCTTGCTATGAAGATATTCAAGAAATGTATTGTGATAATCGAGATGGTCGTGGGTCAGATTGGAGAAAATGGCTCCCCTGAATTGCAAACCATAGACACGTTCCTGGTCTAAAGCATGGGAACTCACCTCCATAAAGCAATATTCGCAACCCCTTTCGGCCATAAGAGCCATTAGTTTATTGAGTGCAATAGCATCGGGAGTGGTATATTCAGTTTCAAATTTCTCTTCACCGATATAGTTGGCAATGGTGGAAATCAGTCCGCAGTAATAACCGAGCGAGGTAAAAAGATGGTAAAGCAGTGTAGCAGTGGTGGTCTTGCCGTTGGTGCCGGTTACACCTATCAGATTGAATTTAGAGGATGGATTGCCGTAAAAATTGGATGCAGCCAGTCCCGCTGCCTTTCTGCTGTCGGACACTTTTATATATGTAGCCTTTCCGTCAGAGTATTTTCCCTCTTGATAGATTACTGCCGATGCCCCGGCCTCTATTGCGCTGCCGATATAGTCATGTCCGTCACTCTTACTTCCGACTGTCGCTATAAAGAGCGAGCCTACGCTGCATTTACGGGAGTCAAGTGTGACATCGCCTATCTCGGTGGATATGCTACCGCTTATGTCGAGGACTTCAAGTCCTTTAAGTATCCTATTCAGTTTCATGTTTTTCGGCCAGGTAAAGTTTTACTTTTCTGTTTGTGCTCTTCGTGCCAGGAGCGGGTTCCTGTTTTATTACATTGCCGTGTCCCGAAAAAGAGACTTTATAATCTCTGCTTTCAAGGGTGCTAATACTGCTTTTAAGTCCCATTCCGATCACGTTGGGTACTCCCGACATCGTATCATTGATTGCATGGTTGGGGTACTCCTTATATGCGGGAAGTTGTGCAGAAGCAGTCAATTGCTCATTCCATTCGGGCGATGATGTATAGATGTATTCGGCTATCTCCCTAACTATTGGGGCGGCCCATTTGCTGCCATAAAAGTTTTTGTGTGTCAGCCCCGAATAGACAATGGCAATTGCGGTATATTTTGGGTTTTCATAGGGGAAAAAGCCCACAAATGAGCCCTGGTGCATTTTTCTGCCTTGGCTGTCGGAATATGCCCCGATAGAGGGAATGACTACTTTTGCGGTGCCTGTTTTTCCTGCTATTTTTACCTTGCAATCTTTGAATTGATAGCTTGCTGTTCCATGCTTATTCTCGACTACGGCTCTAAGAGCTTTATGAAGCTCCTTTACAGTAGATTCTGAGCAAACAGTTGATATCTCTACCGGCTCAATTTTTTTAATAGTTTCTCCATCCCTGATAAATTCGCTTATCAGGTGAGGTCTGACCATTTTTCCATTGTTGGCGATGGCGTTATAGAAGGTCACAGTATGGAGTGGAGTCAGTTCAGCAGCATATCCAAAGGCAAGGGAGGCAAGGTCTTCATCACTCCAATGTCTGACCTTATCCGAGGGAGAGGGGATTGTTGCTTTAGCGAGACCGTTTATTTCAATGTCGTGATCATAGTGGATATTCATTGCTTTAAGGAGATCTGTATATTCTTGTTGTGTAGATCTGCTAGAGCCAAAATTTTCCCACACCTGCTTTATGAAGACATTATTTGAGGAGATCTCAAATCCTCTTTGGATACTTATTTTATCGTATCCTCGAAGGTAAGTGTCTTCGTAGTTGGTTTTGCCCACCTTGTAATAGACTTCTGCCTTCATTTCATCCTCCAATTTGACTTTTCCGGTCTCAAGGAGAATCGCCAGCGAGGTGAGCTTGAATACCGATCCCGGTTCACCTTTTCGGCCTATCGCATAATTGTATCTCTCCACATACCTGCCATTATACTTTTCAAGATTCACCATAGCCTTTATCTCACCTGTGGCAACCTCCATCACTATCACTGTGCCGGCTTGAAGCTCTTCGCTTTGAGAGAACATCTTGCGTAGCGCTCTTTCAGCTATACTTTGGATATCGATATTGAGAGTGGTCTTTATGTCGGTACCATTTACCGGAGGAATAATGGCTCTGTCATAATCGGGAATCCACTCATTACCCTCTGTTTTTTTCATTGGACGTTGACCCTTTGTACCCCTAAGTATGGAATCGCAACTCCCTTCAATACCCACTCTTATCTGAGCAGTATCGCTCTTGAGATGGCCCAGAGTGCGGTAGGCGAGGTAATCGTAGGGATATTCTCTATGATCATCTACCGCTTCGATGATGAGACCGCCTCTTCTTTGTCCCTGGTCGAAAATAGGGAAGGTCTTCGCAAACTTCATTTCCTCGTGAGTGAGCAGTTTTTTATTGATGCAGAGATATCTTTTTTGCTCTTTGCGTGCTGTACGCAGAAGCCTTTCATATCCTGCTGCGTTGCGATCCTTATAAAGATTTGCCAACTCTATTGAAAGGGCTTTCACATGATTGTCAAAAAGAGTGTCAGAGATCACCTTGCTGCTTAGGTCCATATAGAGCTGGTATTCCGGAATGGAAAAGGCCAGATAACGTCCATCATCAGAAAGGATGCTCCCTCTGCGACCCTTGATATCATACGTATCGATAATTACACTTGCAACTTCGGACTTTTCGGGGGTATGGAAAAACTGGGTATAGACGATCTTCACCACCGCAGCTAATGCTATGAGGATGAAAATGACATATGCCATGCCCACTTTTCCGATGTTGACTTTCATTTTTTACTCTCCTTTTACTCTTATGGGCTGGTCGGTCGGAGCATGGAGCTTTGAACCGAAATCTTGTAACATTTTTTCTACTTTTATATTGTAGTCAAGGCTCACAAGCTCCAGTGCGCGTTGTTGGCGGTTGATCTCGAGATCCTTGATGATAGCCGAGTTCTTTTCGATTTTAACCAGTCTGCTCTCGATATAGAGATTCCAGCTGATAAAGAGCACAATCAGTACAAACAGATATATGAAGAACCAAAGAAATCTGTCAAGTCTTCTTTTCAGTATAAAAGACCCACTAAAAAATGAGGTGGTCTTATCTAAAATCTTTCTTTTGAGTCCCATTTCTACCTCCTTTTAGCCACTCTGAGTTTTGCGCTCCTGGCGCGGGTGTTACCGGCAATTTCATCTTTGCCGGGGATGATCGGTTTTTTGTTGACCAAGACAAAAGGTGAGAAACCGTGTCCCATCAGATCTTTTTCTATCCTGCCGGTCACATTACCGGATTTGAGGAAATTCTTAACTATCCTATCCTCGAGAGAATGGTAACTGATTACCGCAACGATCCCTCCGCTCTTAAGTGAGCGTATTATGCCCTTCATCAGTCCCTCCAGGTCGCGCATTTCATCATTGGTTTCGATCCTGAGCGCCTGGTATACTTTTGCGAGGAATTTGTGTTCTGAAAATTTGGGCAGAACGCTTTCCAAAGCTCTGCCCAAATCTCCGGTTGTCTCTATGGGAGAAATCTCCCTTTCCCTGCATACAAGATCTGCAACCTTCCTGCTGTCATCCACCTCCCCGTAGATCCTGAATATCCTCTCCAGCTCTTCAGATGTATAACTATTTACAATATCTTTTGCGCTTTTACGCGCTTCCAGGTTCATTCTCATATCCAGCGGAGCATCAAATCTAAAGGAATAGCCCCGCTCACTCGTATCAGATTGGTGGGATGAGACCCCAAGGTCTGCAATAATGCCGTCCACTTTCTCAAACCCATGATATCTCACATAGTTGTGGATGAACCGAAAGTTATTGTTGACCGCAATTACCCTCTCATCATCTGGCAGATTAACCAGTGCCTCATAGTCCTTGTCAAATACCATCAGCCGACCTTTTCTGCCGAGACGTTGGAGAATAGCCCTGCTGTGGCCTCCGCCTCCGAAAGTAGCATCAACATAGACTCCGTTTTCTTTTATTGCAAGAGCGGACACGCTCTCCTCAAGCAATACGGGTATATGGTAGGCCGACATCTCTCACCTCCTTCTTTTCTAGCCAAGAATCTTCTCAGCAAGTGCAACATAGGCATCACTATCGAGTTGCTGGGCTTCGAATTTCTCCTTAGCCCAGATCTCGATCTTGTGATTGTTGCCGAAGAATATCACATCCTTCAGGACGCCGATAGAGTCGAGCTTATCCTTTGGGACGGACATCCTGCCGAGTTTCTCGTCGGGCTCCACTATATGGCTGCCGCGCATATATTCTCTCCAGAACTCAGCGTGGTCGCGGTTGAAGAAGTTGAGACGGCTTCTTACCTGGTCGGACTCCTTCTCCCATTCAGCATAGGTGTACATCTCGAGACACTCGGAAAACAGGGATTTTTTTATGACAAAGCGAATATCGGCTCCGCTACCCATAGCGGATTTGAAGGCAGAGGGGAAGATTAACCTCCCCTTGTCGTCAACTTTTGCTTTATATTCGCCGATGAACTTTGCCATTCAAATGTGATTGTATGTTTGTTTAATATGATGTGTTTTACAAAAGTAATAATAGTTTTCCACTTTTTTACAAATTTTTACAAATTTTTCCACAAAAATATCAACATAGTGTTGAAAAATGGCTAACTTGCGGAAAAATTAAGAGGGAAACATGCGTAGAAACACCACTAAACGAATATTTGCAATGTTTTTGTCCAAAGTGGCAGTATTTATGATTTTTATAGTATTGATGGCAGCCTGTGGTGAAAATGCCACATCCGAGGATATTTCGGATGAGATGCAAAGATTGACGAAGGAGGTTGTGACCGACCGCTTCGGCATCCCAAGGGGAGAATACAGGGTAGTGGAAGGTAAGGTGGGAGCAAAAGATTATTTTTCTACCGTGCTCCATAGTTTCGGAGTACCTCATAATCAGGTCCACAATCTGGTAAGCAAGTCGCAGGGACTCTTTGATGCAAATACTTTCAAAACGGGGCACTCCTATTATGTATATCTTCCTGCAGAAGGGGAGGATCCCGATTATTTTGTCTATCAGAAGGATAATATTACTGCCGTAGTCTTCGATTTGCGGGATACTCTTGCCGTTTCACTTGTGAACAAACAGGTGGATGTGGAGCAGAAATATGTTGAAGTGACTATCGCTTCTTCTTTATGGAACGATATTCAGGATGCCGGTGCCTCACCGTTGCTGGCTATAAAGCTTTCTGAAATATATGCCTGGAGTGTTGACTTTTTCGGATTGCAGAAAGGTGATTCTTTTAAAGTGCTCTACAATGAACATTCCTGTGAAGGGGAGCCAACTGATATTGGCGAAGTTTGGTATTCGACTTTCACAGGTGGTGGCAAAAGCATAGAGTGTATCTATTTTGAGGAGGAGGGCACCTCCAACCGATACTGGAACGCTGAAGGGGAGAGTATGAGAAAATCTTTTCTCAAATCTCCGCTAAAATACTTTTCGAGGATAAGTTCGGGATTTACCTATGCCAGAAGGCATCCAATCACCCGGGTAGTCAGGCCTCACACAGGTGTAGATTACGCCGCACCGACAGGTACTCCGGTACTTACCATTGGTGACGGAGTGGTAATAGAAAAGGGCTACAAAGGTGGTGGCGGTAATACTGTAAAAATTCGCCATAATTCCGTTTATACTACAGCCTATCTTCACTTGTCACGGTATGCCTCCGGTCTTAAAGTGGGCTCCAGAGTTTCTCAAGGTCAGGTTATCGGTTATGTCGGCAGCACGGGAATGTCTACCGGTCCTCATCTTGATTTTAGAGTCTGGAGAAACGGTTCTCCCATCAATCCGCTTAAGATGGAGTCTCCTCCGGCAGAGCCAATCAAAGAGGCACATAAAGAAAAATTCGAGGCCAGTCGTGACTCGCTTCGCTACCTCGCCTCGAATTTTATCTTAAGAAAGTATTACTACGATTATGTGCTGGATCTACTTTGATCAGCATCATTTTTTAATTGCGTCACGGATCTCTTTGAGGATTTTCACCTCTTCACTTTCGGGAGCAGGAACTTCAGCAGCCGCTTTTGCTTCGGCATCGGCCTCTTCTTTTGCCTTTTTAGCTTTCTCGGATTCAAATTTCCTGGACATCTTGTTGATGCCTTTGATTACAAGGAAAATTGAGAATGCGATGATGATGAAGTCAAACAGCACATTTAGAAACTTTCCGTACTTGATGTAGAGGCCTTCCACTGCCTCAGTGGTCTCGGTTGCCTCGACAGCAGCGCGCAGGGTTATTTGCCATTCCGTAAAATCAATTCCACCTGTAGCCCAGCTGATAAGAGGCATTATAAGATCACCAACGAGTGAGGTTACGATGGCTCCGAATGCTGCACCGATGATAACACCGATAGCCATATCCATTACGTTGCCCTTCATTGCGAATTCTTTGAATTCTTTGAGAAATTTAGACATAACTGATAAGTTTTGTAGAGTTTGTATTGTTGATTTAAAATTTTCTGATGATATTTATACCGTCACGCAGAGGTATGATGACATTTTCCACGCGGGGATCCTCGGCCACAATGCGGTTGAATTCACGGATACCACGTGTTTGAGCATCCGTTGATGTGGATTCTTCATATACCTTACCATCCCAGAGCACATTATCCGCCAGGATGAAACCCCCGCTGCGAAGTAGTTTTACAGCTGCTTTGAAATAGGAGGGATATTCGCGCTTATTGGCATCCAAATATATCAGGTCGTAACCCTCTTCGAGTGTAGGAAGCACCTGAAGTACATCTCCGAAAATCAATCGTACTTTATCGGTAATTTCAGCTTTTTCGTAGCCTTCGCGAATGAGATCTTCGAGCTCGTCGTTGATTTCTATGGTATCAATGGTACCACCGGGCGCAAGTCCGCGTGAAATAGCGATGGTGGAATAGCCTGTAAATGTGCCTATCTCAAGGACTCTTGAGGGTGATATCATCTTGGTGACCATTTCCAGAAATTTGCCCAGAATAGGGCCGGAGAGCATTCTTCCACGGTTGGTCCGAAGGTGTGTCTGCCGCGTTAGCCACTCAAGTTCCTTACCCTGACAGGTGGAATGTGTGATAATATATTTGTCCAAATGGTCCATTTCCATTTTTCTGTATATGAGAGTCGAGAGCCGTTCCGGAGCTAGCACTTCGCAAGCCACACTGCGAATCTCTTCAGCGGTGATCTCTTCTATCTGGCGCCGAATTTCGCTGTCAGGCATTACATTGCCATAGGAGAGGAGGCTTTTGCCCATTGAGAGTGCCTGTACTTCGCCGTTGTCCGAGGAGATTGCATGCTGTCCAAGGAGCTGCTTTTTAGCTGATTTGAGCTGAGCCTCGGTCATTCGGCCGTCGCGGAAATACCCTATCTCTTTGTCTGTCAAAGATAGACATTTTTCTACATCCCCCTTGCCACAACCGAAATAAATGGCGAAGGTACCTGTGTCGGAGTACTGGGTGTATGAGGACTCCACCGCATAGACAAGTGCAGAGCGTTCTCTTAGCCTTTGATTTAGGCGTGAGTTGGAGGAGGGGCCGCCGAGCACATTGCATAGTAAGAGGAGTGCAAGACGATTCTTGTCGTAGAGCGAGTAGGCACTCGTTCCTACTATACAGTGGGCCTGATGATTTTTGCGCGAAACTTCCTTATGGAATAGGGCCCCTTTATCAAGGGCTGATTCTTTGCCCGATATGGCCTGTAGCGGGGATTCAATCTCTTTTCTTCCGTTGTAGTGGCGTGAAATGGCCTTTTCGACCATATTTGCAACAGTTGCGGGATTTATATCTGCTACTGCGGTGAATGAAAGGGAATGTGGAATGAATCTCGATTCGGCATAGTCACACAGGTCTTTAGTAGAGATCTTTTTAAGGCTTTTTGCATTGCCCAGAATGGACCTTGAGAGTGGGTGGCAACCGAAGAGCAATTCTTCGAACTCGTCATATATCCTCTCGGCCGGGGAGTCCTTGTACATGTTTATTTCGTCCAGAATTACCGAGCGTTCTTTAATGAGTTCCTTCTCCGGGAAAGTGGAACTAAGTACAATTTCGAAAAGCAGATCCGTGGATTTGCTGATATCCTCTTTGAGAGTAGTGGAATGAACCACAGTCTCCTCTTTAGTGGTAAATGCGTTTAGTTCGCCTCCCAAGCGCTCAAGACGGTTGTTGATTTCGCGCTGGCAGTGTCTTGAAGTGCCTTTGAAGAGCATATGCTCCGCAAAATGGGCCGTACCTGGAAGTTCTTCCGGTTCATGACGGGTACCGGAATGTATACTGAGTGCGCAATAAGCTACCGGTGAAGGAGCTCGTTTAAAGGCAAATTTAACACCACAGGGAAGTGTTTGTATATAAATGTCTTGCGAAGAATTGTCCATCTATTTTCTATCTTGGGTGGCGCAAAGTTATAAATTATTCCTATTTTTGTAAAATCACTGAAATCCTATCGTAGAGACATAATATGGGACAGTTTATAGTATCTGCACGAAAATACAGACCGAATGATTTCGATTCGCTGATTGGACAGGAGAATATCGCCAGAACTCTCAAGAATTCCATTCTCAGAAACCAATTGGCGCATGCATACCTATTCTGTGGCCCGCGTGGGGTAGGTAAAACCAGCGCTGCGAGGATCTTTGCCAAAACTATCAACTGCTCCAATATTCAGGATAATCTGGTACCTTGCGGAGTGTGTGAATCCTGTCTTTCATTTGCCGAAGGGCGCTCATACAGCATCCATGAATTGGACGCCGCTTCCAATAATTCAGTCGATGATATACGCAACCTTACCGATAAGGTTCGCATTCCACCCCAGATAGGAAAATACAGCGTTTACATTATAGACGAAGTGCACATGCTCTCGCAGCAGGCTTTCAATGCCTTCCTAAAAACTCTCGAGGAACCGCCTTCCTATGCGATATTCATACTCTGTACCACTGAAAAGCATAAGATACTCCCCACCATACTCTCCAGATGTCAGACCTATGACTTTAACCGTATATCAGTAGAGAACATAGTGCGCAATCTGAAGGACATCGCTCTCAAGGAGCAGGTGACTATAGGGGATGACACCCTACATATCATTGCTCAGAAAGCTGATGGTGCAATGCGCGATGCTCTTACACTCTTTGATCAGACTGTGGCCTTCTGTGGACATGAAGTGAGCTATGAGCAGGTCATTCATAACCTCAACGTTCTTGACTACGAATATTACTTCAAGCTTACTGCAGATTTCCTTAAAGGTGATTTTGCGGCAGCATTTCTCACTTTTGACGAAATACTTTCCAAAGGTTTCAATGCACTCCACTTCATCTCGGGTTTGAGCAACCATTTTCGTGATCTGCTTGTATGTAAACACGATGCATCTCAGTCTCTCCTTGAGCTTGCCCCTTCGATAGCACAGAAATATAGGGAACTCTCCGTAAAATGTTCTGCGGATTTTCTCTATGAGGCACTTTCAGCCACTACTGACTGTGAGGCTTCCTACCGTCAGAGTGGTAATCCGAGACTACTGATAGAGTTTGCTTTGCTCAAGATTTCCCGTATAAAAGCAGCATCGGCTGTTGCACAACCGACTGCCACGGTGCAGGCAGTGCAACCCACTGTAGCTCAACCATTTGCTGCACAAACCTCCTCTACGGCCAAACCTGCGACTTCGCAGACTGCTCCAGCGGTAACTCAAAACTCAGAACTCGGAACTCAGAACTCAGAACCCCGTACCCCGGACCCCGGGACTCAGAACCCACAACTTCAAACTACAGACTCCAAAATACAGACTCCAAAAACAACTCTTTCGATCAAAAATGTAATGAAGGAGGTCAAGTCCGGGTCTTTCTCAAAAAAGATGGAGTTTGCTCAGGAGATAGTCAAAGTTCCTCTCGATGAAGAGAATCTGAAGAGCGTATGGGAAGAGTTGGTGGCTAGCGAATCCCGTTCTCCCAACCTCTCTGCAGCACTGGCAAAGGGTAATCCGCAGATTGATGCATCAGGTTCCGTTGTTACCTTTTCCGTCAGCAATATAACACAGAAGGAGTATATCGACCGCCATTTCCTTAAGCGTCTTGAATCATTCCTCAAAGAACGTATAGACCTCCCTTCGCTTCGTCTTATGGTGGCTTTGGAAGAGGTTTCCGATCAAGATAATTCTAAAAAATTGTACATGCCTTCCGATAAGGCAAACTATTTGCAGAAGACATCCGAAGAGTACCGTGAACTGAAGAAAAATCTCGGGCTTGATACCATTTAGAACACCGAAATATCCTATATGAAGCTTTTTTGTACAAATCTGGTAAAGAAATATGGTAAGAGAACCGTTGTAAAAGGTGTCTCCATTGAAGTTGAACAGGGTGAAATCGTGGGATTGCTAGGCCCCAACGGAGCCGGCAAGACCACCACATTCTATATGATTACCGGATTGATCAAGCCCAATGACGGTAAAATTTTCCTGGATGAAGAGGAGATAACAAAACTTCCAATGTATAAACGAGCACAGAAAGGTCTGGGCTATCTTGCACAGGAGGCCTCTGTATTCCGTACACTCAATGTAGAAGACAATCTTCTATCCGTGATGGAAATGGCAGGGTATTCCAAAGAAGAGTGCCACGAACGTCTGGAGTCACTTATAGAGGAGTTTGGTCTACATAAAGTGCGTAAAAACCAGGGGATACAGCTTTCAGGTGGGGAAAGACGCCGTTGTGAGATTGCAAGAGCACTGGCTATAGATCCCAAATTCATTCTTCTCGACGAACCTTTTGCCGGCGTAGACCCTATTGCTGTAGAAGATATCCAACACATAATTGCAAAACTAAAAACCAAGAACATCGGTATAATCATAACCGACCACAATGTTCACGAAACCCTGGCCATTACAGACCGTGCCTATCTTCTTTATGAGGGAACAATTCTGGAAAGCGGTACGGCAGAACAACTGGCCAATAATCCTGAAGTCCGCAAGAAATATCTGGGACAGAATTTCGAGCTTCGTAAAGCGGTGCTTCACGAAAAGTAATTATTTCGCGGTGGTCTGTTTGGGATTGTGTAATGTATTGAAGGCGCAGGCTTCACACCCACTTTCCGAACATTCTGCATTATCATCACATTTACTTTTACGCCCCCAAATCCTCAGTTCCTCATCTTTAGCACAAACGATACCTTTCTCGCGAAGATGTTTGTTTCGTGATATCTCTCCATCAGGGAATTTTCCGCCCTTTTTGAAAATGATTGTAACGCTCATTGCAAGGAAGCTGAATCCTACTATAATTATTGCAGCTATTAAGACTTTCATATCAGATGCATTTGTATTCAGGAACTACCGGCTTGTCTGTGACAGTAATTACAGGAGGTATCTGTGCTATTTTGAATGAGTATGCGCGATTAAGTGCTATAATGCGTTCTACAACTACTCTGTCTGCTCCTCCGGCAATTACCTCTTCCGCACTTTGGCCCTCTTCGTGGAGACTGTATATGATAGGGTCAAGTATATCATAAGGAGGAAGTGAATCGCTGTCCTTTTGTCCCGGCCTGAGTTCCGCCGAAGGTGTCTTATGTATGGTGGAGGCTGGAATGACATTGCCGAATGAGGAGTTAATGTAACCGGCCATCTCATAAACCTGAAGTTTATACAGGTCGGCAATTACCATCATTGCACCGCAAAGGTCACCGTAGAGTGTACCATACCCGACGAATATCTCGCTTTTATTGGATGTGTTGAGCAGAAGGGCATTAAAGCGATTGGAATAAGTCATCAGTATTGTGCCGCGGATGCGTGCTTGAAGATTTTCCTGTGCAACGCTCCATTTCCCTATCTCAAAAAATGAGAAGAGCTCTCTCATGAAGCGGTTGTAGATCTTTTCGATTGGAACTACCGTATATTTGACCTTTAGATTGTTGGCAAGATCTACAGCATCTGAAACTGAATGTAACGTGGAAAACTGAGAGGGCATGAGGAGGCCGTGAACATTTTCCCGCCCTAGCGCTTCACAGGCAATTGCCATCACAACAGCCGAATCGATACCACCGGAGAGTCCCAGGACGGCCTTTTTCATGCCGGCACTACGGAAATAGTCACGCATTTTGGTTACTATTGTTTCAAAAGCCACCTCGATAGGGATGTTGTTATTGAGTATCATACTTATAAAAGGCTTCTAGAAGATAAATGTATCGCTGATTGACTTGAATTTGTAGACCTTTTCGATAACATCTGCGAAAGTTTCAGCTACGGAAAGTACTGTAAACTTGGATGTGTCAATCTCAGGATCCTGTTTCATTGGAATAGTATCGGTAACGATAAACTCTTTGATACCGGATTTGGCTACGCGGGCGAAGGCGTTACCGGAAAGTACGGCGTGTGTGCAGACTGCCCTGACGCTGATAGCACCTTTATCCAGCAACATATCGGCACATTTGGTGATGGTCCCCGCGGTGTCTACGATATCGTCAACAATTACAATATTTCTGTCCTTTACATCGCCGATAGCAGTCATAGTTCCCACCACATTAGCTTTTTCACGTGATTTATGGCAAATGATCATCGGCACACTGAGAATTCTGGAATAGGCATTCGCTCTTTTGGCACCACCCATATCAGGGGATGCTATAGAGAGATTTTCCAGTTTGAGTTTTTTGATATAGGCGAGAAAAAGATTGCTGGCGTAGATGTGGTCAACGGGGAAGTCAAAAAATCCCTGAATCTGATCAGCGTGAAGATCGGCGGTCATCACCCTGTCGCAACCGGCAGCATGGAGAAGATTGGCCACCAGTTTTGCACCTATGGAGACTCTCGGACGGTCTTTGCGATCTTGTCTTGCCCAGCCAAAATAGGGTATTACGGCAATTACCTTGTAGGCCGATGCTCTTCTTGCGGCATCAATCATAAGTAGAAGTTCGAACAGGTTCTCTGTTGGAGGGAATGTAGACTGTACAATGAATACTGTGGCTCCGCGTACGCTTTCCAGAAATGCCGGCTGGAATTCACCATCACTGAATACGGTTACTTCAGACTTGCCAAGTTCCGTGTTCAGGCTTTTGGCAATTTTTTCAGCCAGATAGCGTGAGTTTCTGCAAGAGAAGATTTTAAATTGGTGGTCGTTGGGTCCCATAGAGTTAAGTTTTGAGTATTGAGTTTTGAGTTCTGAGTTACTAGTATGTGGTATTCGTCTAAAAATATCTTATTAGTATAGTGAGCATTACGTATATAGTGTCAAATTGTTAGTGTTGAGTCTTTAGTATCAGGTGTTGATTATTTTGTATTAAGTCAAAGTATTAAGTATTGCATCAATATACGAAAGAATTTCTTCACGGCCCATTCCTGTCTCGGAAGAAGAGAGAAATACCTGTGGAAGTTCTTCCCAGTATTCGAGCAGGTGATTGCGGTTTTTTTCAATCTGTTTTTCCAGAACACTCTGTGAGGATTTGTCGCATTTGGTAAAGATGATAGAGAAGGGAATGCCTTTCTCTCCGAGAGAAATCAAAAAATCGAGATCGATCTGTTGAATGTCGTGTCGGGAATCCAGTAACACAAATAGCAGCATCATTTCTTGCGAGCGGTCTATGTACTCATTGATTATTCTCGAAAGCTTTGCCCTGCCCGTTTTGCTCATTTTAGCATAGCCGTATCCGGGAAGGTCAACAAGATACCAGCTGTCATTGATTAGAAAATGGTTGATAAGCTGTGTCTTGCCCGGTGTAGAAGAGGTGTGTGCAAGCTTTTTGTTCTGACATAAGCAGTTGATGAGTGATGATTTGCCCACATTTGACCTGCCAATAAAAGCGAACTCCGGATAGAGCGCTTTCGGTTTCTGGTCAACTCTTTCGCTACTGCCCGCAAAAATGGCCTTTTTGATCATCATCACTTAGAATTCTTTATTCTGCAAATGTACGCAAGTAACTTGAATTATAGAAATATATTTGCCCATAATCATTATCTTTGTCTTGTTATGGATGACAGAAAACTCTATACATTATATCAATTGCAGAGTGATATCTCCGAGGTCCTGGCCGAAAATTTTACCGATTCGCTATGGGTGAGAGCGGAGGTGAGCGAATGCAGTGTAAACCGTTCCGGACACTGCTATCTCACTCTCGTGGAAAAGGAAGAGAAGAACGGCAGGTTGATTGCAAAATGCTCTGCAGTTATTTGGGCACAAACCTATCGCATCCTATCGGCGCACTTTCGGAGTGTCACCGGTAGCGATATAGTAGCCGGAATGACTGTGTTGCTTAAGGTGCAGGTAAACTACAGTGAGCTCTACGGTCTTTCGCTAAATGTGCGGGATATCGACTCCTCCTTTACGGTTGGTAATTTGGAGTTAGAACGCCAGAGGACTATTGCACAGCTCTCGGAACAGGGGATGATGGAGCTAAATTCTTCTCTCAAACTTCCGTCGCTTCCTCGTCGTCTGGCGGTGATATCGGCTGAAAATGCAGCAGGTTACCGAGATTTTATTCAACATCTTCACGGTAACATATATGGCTTTGGCTTTACGACTACACTATTTCCGGCACCGATGCAGGGTGCAGAGGCGCCTGCGGGTATTATTGCAGCTTTGGATGCTATTGCGCACCATATTGAGGAGTTTGATGCCGTGCTGATACTCAGAGGAGGTGGTTCGGTCATGGATTTGGTCTGTTTTGATGATTATGATCTGGCACTTAATGTGGCTCAGTTCCCTATTCCCGTACTTACCGGTATCGGTCACGACAAAGATTACCATGTCATAGATATGGTTGCATGGCACAATCTCAAAACCCCCACAGCCCTGGCAGATTTTTTCATAGAGATTTTTGCACGTGAAGAGCAGGCAGTCGCAGCTCTGATTTCCCGCCTCAGACTGACTTTAAAGAGCAAAAGTAATCGCGAAATGGCTCTTTTTGACAATATGAAAGTACGTATCAGGAGCGCAGTCTACCTGAAAGCTTCAGAAGCTTTGCGGAAGGTGGATCTCTTACAGGCACGGTTGGTAGCTGCAGATCCCCGCACTCTGATTGCAAAGGGGTATCTGGTGGTGCTCAAAGATGGACGCAGGATTGCAACCGGTGCGGATCTAACACCCGGTCAGCGCCTTAAGGTAATGTTCAGCGATGCTGTGGTTGAATGCGAGGTGATTTCAAGCGAAATAAAAAACAATGACATATGAAAGATAAAATGAGTTATGAAGAGGCCTTTACCGAGCTGGAACAGCTCGTCACAGGCATAGAAGATCCCGAAAGAGACCTTTCCGGCATCGAAAACGATGTGAAAAGAGCTATGGAATTGATCAAATATTGCAAGGATACTATAAAAGGAGAGCAGGATAAGATTGAAACGATCATCAATAAGAGTGACGACGATAATGAAGATATATAAAAAAGACAAATACCTTGAACCGTACAAGGATATTATAGAGCATCGTAATGCGTTGGTTCTGCAGAAAAAAAGAGAAATGGCCGGAGATGGCCTTCTATCTGATGTAGTAAACAATCATCTCTATTATGTGCTTCATCGTGACTCCCGGGGCTGGGTATTTAGAGAATGGGCCCCCAATGCCATCAGAATATACCTTATCGGTGATTTCAATGGTTGGAAAAGGGAGGATAGGTATGCTTTCACGCCGATCGGTGAAGGTAACTGGGAACTGGTGGTGCCTTCTGAAATTATATCTCACGGGACTCTCTACCGTTGGTATGTAGAGTGGCCCGGTGGTGGTGGAGAACGTCTGCCTGCCTATGCCACCCGTTGTGTGCAGGATGAGCACACAAAGATCTTTTCAGCCCAGGTGTGGGCTCCTTCAACACCCTATAAATGGAAGAGAAAGTTTCGCCGTAAGGTTGCCAACCCTCTGATCTATGAAACCCACATAGGCATGAGTTCCGAAGAGGAGAAAGTGGCCGGATTTAGTGAATTTAGACGCAATGTTCTTCCCAGAATTGCGGCAGGAGGTTATAATACCATACAGATAATGGCCCTCCAGGAACATCCTTACTACGGCTCATTCGGGTATCAGGTTTCCAGCTTTTTTGCGCTCAGCAGCAGATTCGGTACTCCTGAGGAGTTCAAGGAGTTGGTGGACGAGGCGCACCGGCTCGGCATTGCAGTCATTATGGATATCGTCCATTCGCATGCGGTCAAAAATGAGGTGGAGGGTCTTAGCCGTTTGGATGGCTCATATACTACTTATTTCCACGAAGGGGCGAGGGGAGAACATCCTGCATGGAATTCTCGTTGCTTTGATTACGGTAAGAATGAGACGCTCTATTTCCTGCTTTCCAACTGCAAATACTGGTTGGAGGAATATTATCTCGATGGATTCCGTTTTGACGGAGTTACCAGCATGCTCTATTACGACCATGGCCTGGAGCGAGATTTTATAGGATATGAATGCTATTTCGATGGCGGACAGGATGAGGATGCGCTGGTCTATCTGGGTTTGGCTAATATTCTTGTTAAAGAATTGAAGCCCACCGCTTTCACTATTGCCGAAGATATGTCCGGGATGCCCGGATTGGCGGCTCCAATAACAAAGGGTGGCTTCGGATTTGATTTCAGGATGAGTATGGGTGTTGCCGACCACTGGATTAAGTGGATCAAAGAGTTGTCAGATTGGGAGTGGAGCATGGGAGAGATCTTTTATCAACTTACTAACAAGCGTGCAGATGAGAGGACCATCAGCTATGCTGAATGTCACGACCAGGCCCTGGTGGGAGACAAGACCATCATATTCCGTCTTGTGGACAAAGAGATGTATTCTTCGATGAACAAAGAGTCGCAGAGTATTATTGTCGATAGGGGAATTGCTCTCCATAAGATGATACGTCTGGTGACTATTGCTACCGCGGGTGATGGTTATCTGAACTTTATGGGCAATGAATTCGGGCATCCGGAGTGGATTGATTTTCCTAGAGAGGGAAATTCCTGGTCCTATTTCTATGCGCGCAGGCAGTGGTCACTTGCCGATGCCGACTATCTGCGTTATAAATCGTTACTGGATTTTGATATTGCGATGGTGAATCTGTTTGCAGACAATAAGATACTGAAATACAAGATCATATCGCTTCGCCAGGATGAGGAAAAGAAGATTCTCATCTTTTCCAGAGGTGCGTTTATGTTCGTTTTTAGTTTCAATCCGGAACAATCCTTCGAAAATTACTGTTTTGAGGCCCCCGCGGGCAAATGGATTCCCGTCATCGACAGCGATGCTTTACAATTTGGTGGCTTTGACAGAAATGCAGCTGATGTAGAGCACTTTACTCAATATAAGGAGGGGCGAAATCTGCTCTCTCTCTACATACCCTGTCGCAGTGCTCTTGTTTTGAGATGTGACGATTAGGTTACATAATTGAAATATTGAAATTTTATATCTAATTTTGCAAGTTCAAAACAAGGTTAAAATAGGTGTAAACAACCTGGTAATTACAACATAATTTTATGGCTTACTTGAAATTCAATAAAGCGGAACTGGTGAATCTCGAATACTCCCTCAAACGGGAGTTGATTTCAACAAATATGGCCGGAGGCTATACCAATACGACCATTGTATGTTGCAATACGAGAAAATACCACGGCATGCTCGTTGTTCCCATTGACAATTTTGGTGGGATCAAGCACATCCTGTTGTCGTCTCTCGATGAGACGCTTATTCAGCATGGGCGATCTTTCAATCTCGGTATCCATAACTATGGCTCCGTTTTCGAGCCTAAAGGTCACAAGTACATCATTGACTTCGAAATGGATCCCGTGCCTGTAATTACATATCGCGTTGGCGGTATGATATTCCGCAAAAGCATAATCTTGTCCAGTAAGAATGAAGACCAGTTGCTGATCAAATATACCCTTGTGGATGCGCACAGCAACACTATTTTAAGGCTCAAGCCATTCCTTGCATTCCGTAACATCCATTCCCTGACCAGAGCCAACAGTGATGCCGACACCCGTTACAGAAATATAGAAAACGGAGTTGCATTCAGAATGTACCAGGGTTTTCCCGACCTCAATCTCCAGGTTTCAAAATCTTGCGACTATGTCTCCTCTCCGGACTGGTACTACGACATTGTTTACAGAGAGGAGTACCGTCGTGGATTTGATTGTACCGAAGATCTATTCGTTCCCGGCTATTTCGAGATGCCTATTAAAAAAGGCGAGACCATAATCTTCTCTGCTTCTACCAGTGAATGTGCTCCGACTACCCTGAAAGCCAAATTTACAAGGGAACTCAATCTGCGTGATCCTCTGGTGAGTTATGAGGGTTGTCTCAGGGATGCTGCAAGGCAACTTATAACAGTCCGCAACAACAAGACTGAAATTTGTACCGGATACTCTTGGCTTGGGTCGGGCCTTTTGAGAGAAACCTGCGTTACGCTTCCAGGCTTGACTCTTTACAACAACGGTGATGTAAAACTCTTCAGGCGAATTCTTGATGATACAATTTCTACCCATCGGGAGGCTATTCTCAAAGGATGCAATCAGGTCGAGGCTCCTCTGCGTCTGACCGAGTTGGTACAGCATCTAATCTCC
>JAAZEZ010000011.1 GCA_012511975.1 Bacteroidales bacterium
ACCAGATACAGCCTGTATGGAGGGCGGATAGACCACAGAAGGGACGTTACCGCGAATTCTATCAATGTGACGTGGATGTTATCGGCAGCGATTCGCTGCTCAATGAACTCGAACTGGTGCAGATAGTAGAGATGGTTTTCAACCGCTTGAAAGTCAATGTTTGTATTAAGATCAACAACCGCAAGATCCTATCCGGTCTTGCTCAGATTTGCGGGCATCCTGACAAACTGGTAGACATAACTGTTGCCATCGACAAGATTGATAAGATCGGTCTTGAAGCAGTAGAGGCGGAACTTCTGGAGCGCGGACTTGACCGTGAGGCAATTTCTGTGATAAAGCCCGTGCTGCTGCTGGAGGGTACCAATAGTGAAAAGATCGAACGCATTGCGCATATACTTGCTTCCTCGGAGGTTGGTATGCAGGGAGTGAAGGAGATTCGCACCCTTTTCAGTTTAATTGAGGGTGCAGGTATCGGTACGAGAGTGGAGTTGGATCTTTCGCTTGCACGAGGACTTAACTATTATACCGGAGCTATTTTCGAGGTCAAGGCGCTTGATTTTGCCATCGGCAGCATCTGCGGTGGTGGTCGCTATGATGACCTTACCGGTATTTTCGGGCTTCCCAATATGTCGGGAGTGGGTATCTCCTTCGGTGCAGATCGTATTTACGATGTGCTTAATGGACTTGATCTATTTCCCGCAGAGGTAGCTTCGGCCTCGGTAGTGCTTTTCTCCAATATGGGGGAGAAGGAGGTGGCTTTTTGTGTACCTATAGCCGCATCACTCCGCAGTGCGGGAATAGCCTGTGAGATCTATCCTGACAATACAAGGCTCCGCAAACAATTTGAGTATGCTGACAAAAAGGGAATCCCTTATCTTGCAATTGTAGGTGCTAATGAGGTTGCTGAAAATTCAGTTACCCTGAAAAATCTCGCCAGCGGTGAGCAGCAACTTGTCAAAATTTCACAACTTTTGGAGAAATTTAAATAATTGGAATTGGAGGTTTCGTCCAACTATTTTTGATCTTTCTGACGAGAATCTTCTCTAAAATTTTCCCCTTTTCAGAAAAAATGACCTGCTCAGGTGGTCTATTTTGTGTTTTTCACAAAATAGATCACCTCTCTTCTTTTTTCTTTCGTGACAACTTGGTAACTTTGATAAATGTTTAAACAACCTAACAGGTTAGTGACTGTGGTTGAGTATTTATTGTAAACAATCGACATATATTTATAATCATTAATGAAGCATTCTACTATGAAAAAGTATCAAACAAGCTTTAAGATTGCGATAAGAATTCTCTTATTATCTCTCTGTTATTTGCAATCAAATCATCGTCTTGCAAGTATGATGATGCAGAATTGAGACGCAACATTCAGGTCATCGAAAATCGAGTGACTACACTTGAAGAATTGAAAACTTCAATAAACGTTAACATCGAATCGCTAAAAGTTGTCGTAACCTCTCTTGAGACCAAGAACTTCATTACGACAATCGAACCTCTCAAAGACGAAGCAGGTAAGGAGATAGGTTATAAAATTACTTTCCAGACCGGAGAGTCCATTACTATTAAACATGGAAATGATGGAATTGACGGAAATGATGGAATTGACGGTGAGGATGGAATTGATGGTGTTGACGGCTTAACACCTATTATCGGTGTCGCTCCAGGTGAAGATGGGATTTATTATTGGACAGTGGATGGAGAATTTCTGACAGATAACCAAGGTGAAAAAATACCTGTTACCGGACCGCAAGGCGATCCCGGAGAGGATGGTAAAGATGGCATTAATGCTATTACTCCGCAATTAAGGATCAACCACATTACCAAAATATGGGAAGTGTCTATCGACAATGGCCAGACGTGGACAGAGATGAAAGATGCTAATGGAGACTTCATCAACGCCACCGGGGGTGCAAGGTCCTCAAGGTGAAAAGGGTGAACCGGGTGATTAAGGGGATAAAGGCGACAAAGGCTTTAA
>JAAZEZ010000012.1 GCA_012511975.1 Bacteroidales bacterium
AGGCGATACCATGCGCAATTTTATGCTGGATTTTAAAGATCTTATATATGTAGTCATCGAGCGTGTAATCGTTCCACTTCTTCCGCTCTTTATCTTCGGCATATTCCTCCAGATGGGAGCTGAGGGCAAAGTGAGTGCAATAATGGGAATGTTCCTCAAAATCATCGTGATCATCTTCATAATGCATGTAGTGCTGCTTGTGATGCAGTTTGTAGTAGCAGGAGCGATAGCGCGTAAAAATCCTTTCAAAGCTCTTTATACGATGCTTCCTGCCTATATGACTGCACTCGGCACTCAATCCTCAGCTGCCACTATCCCTGTCACTCTGGCACAAACAATTAAAAATGGAGTAAGAGAGGAGATTGCCAGCTTTGTTATCCCTTTATGTGCTACCATCAACCTTGCCGGCAGTATTCTCAAGATTGTTGCCTGTGCTTACGCAATTTCACTCAGTATGGGAATGAATGTGGGACTTGACTTATACGCGGGATTCATCTGTATGCTCGGAATTTTAATGGTAGCTGCTCCAGGTGTCCCGGGAGGTGCAATTATGGCTTCAATCGGACTTATTGCCTCGATGCTTGGCTTTGACTCCTCAATGCAAGGTCTAATGATAGCTCTCTATATCGCTATGGATGGCTTCGGCACTGCGGCCAATGTGACGGGAGACGGGGCCATTGCTCTGATTATCAATACCATTAAAACCAAATCCTCACCGGAAACAGTAACAGCAGAATGAAACGTTTATTAAACTTTTTCATTATACCGACTATTGCGATCCTTATCGCAACAGGCTGCAATCGTACTCCAAAGAATGGGATTCACTCCATTACCGTTTGCTCTACTACTGACCTGCACGGTGCCTATTTTGATTCATATTACAACGAAGAGGCACGTCTGGCTTCGCTGGCAAATGTATCAACTTATGTTAAACAACTTAGGATAAAGGGTATCAAGCCGGTGCTGATTGACGTAGGAGATAATCTGCAGGGTGATAATGCAGCTTACTATTGTAATTATATTGATACGGTAGGCGTGCATATCTTTGCAAGGGCCGCCGAATATATCGGCTATGACGCTATCGTTGTGGGCAATCATGATATAGAAGCTGGACATCAGGTATATGATCGGTTTAAAGAGGGTAAAATTCCTTATCTCGCAGCCAATGCAATTATTGAAGGAAGTGAGGGGGAGCCCTATTTTGAGCCATATACTATCATTACCCGCAAAGGAATCAAAATAGCTGTAATCGGTATGACCAATGCCAATATCAAAAGCTGGATCTCTCAAGAACTCTGGGAGGGAATCGATTTTCTAAAAATATCAGATGTCGCTCAGGATTGGGTTGATCTCGTGATTGAGAAAGAGAGCCCTCATCTTGTTATTCTTGCCTGCCATACGGGTAGTGGACATGGTGGCCCTGATATCGAAAATGAAGCGCGCTATCTCGCTTCCAGTATCAGAGGAGTGGATATGGTACTTGCCGGCCATGATCATCGTGCCATTGCAGAGACCATCGACAATCCTGACGGGGAGGTGCTGTTGATTAATGCGGGCGATCGCGCTTCTCTTCTTGGAGAAGCTACATTTGAACTCGAATTTAAGGATGGAGAGGTGATTTCTAAGAATTTTGTCTCAAGACTTGTTCCTATGTCGGATGTAAATCCCGATCCTCGCTATACCGCCCGTTTTAAAAAGGATTTCAAAGTAGTCTATGAGTTTGCAAACCGCGAAATAGGCACGATTACCGAAGAGATCTATTTTGCCGATGCCTTAGTGGGGCCCTCTTCATATATTAACCTAGTGCATCAAGTGCAGCTTGATGTTTCGGGAGCTGATATCTCTATCACCGCGCCACTTTCGAGCAGCGGCTTAATTCCTGCCGGAGTCATCAGATATCAGGACTTGGTACTGCTTTACAAATATGAAAACTCCCTTTTTGTGGTTGAACTCACAGGTGCTCAGATTAAGAATTACCTTGAACTTTCATATTACAATTGGGTGAACAATATTGGTCCGGCCTACAATTTCGATTCAGCGGATGGTATTGTCTATCGTGTAAAAAAGTCGGAACCAAGAGGCTCAATGGTGGAAATTATCTCAATGAGAGATGGTACTCCCTTTGATTACGACCGAATTTATAAAGTGGCAATTTCCTCTTACAGAGCAAGTGGAGGTGGCAACCTTCTCAGAGATGGGGCAGGTGTAAATCCCGACTCTCTACAGGTTATTTCCAGATATGGCGACATCAGAACGCTGATTGGAGAGTATATTGCAAAGGAGGGTATTATAGTGCCCGAAACTCCCGCCAACTGGAGTTTTGTAAAATAAATCATTGCAGATAGGGGATTTTTTTTTATCTTTGTACATTGCGTTATTATGGATGGAGAGGTGATCAATAGTTTGAAAAGTAAAATCGGGCGATTGATCGCAAGATGCGAAAAGCTCGAGAAGGAGAATGTACGCTTTTCGGAAAAGATTTCCGCTCTTGAAGCAACCAACGCAAAACAAATTGATATAATTAAACGATTAAAGGAACAGACAGAGAGACAACAATTGATAGAGGCATTTGGGAACATGCCGGACCGGAATGAGGCGAGAAAGAGGGTTTCAGCCCTAATACGTGAGATTGACAGATGTATAGATCTACTTAATGACTGAATAGATGAAACAACGCATCACTATAAGGATAGCAGGGAAGGAATTTGAACTGGATGTTGACGCGGCGAGTGAAGAGAAGATACGTGCAGCAGTCAAAAGGATAAACCAGAGGATTTTTGAAAAATCAAGCGGTTATCCGATGGTACCCAGAGATGAAATTTTGAGTATGATACTTTTGGAAGAAGAGGTCCGGTTGGTAGAATTTGAAACACTAAGAGATAAGGAGAAAGAAAAATTATTGCAACAATTGCATACCTTAGATGAACGATTGGGAGAGTATTTAATCGGCCGTTAGTTCCGCTCATTGCTGAAATCAACACTAAACATCATCACGAGCCAACTCGATTGTTAAAAACAGGCCTCTCGTGACCCCGCAAGGGGGATTCTATTTATAGGACGTAGGAAGTTTGAGACAAATATCGGAGCTCAAATCTTATTTTATAAGATTTCTAACAGACCGGAGCTAACGGCTTTTCTATAAATTGTAAGTATTTCTGTTGTTCGCTTTTTTCGAAAAGACGAAATTATTGCACTATTTATTACTATATACTTACAATTATGTTTACCACAATTATTATTACAGCGATAGTGTCAGCCGCAGTGACGCTGGCGATCTATCTTTTTGTAAGGAACGTCATATTAAAAAAGAAGAAAGAACAAATAATTATTAACGCTGAAAAAGAGGGGGAGGATATCAAAAAGGAGAAGATTTTCCAGGCAAAGGAAAAATTCCTGCAACTCAAAAGTGAACACGAGACTTTCATTAACGAACGTAACGCCCAGGTCCAGCAGTATGAAAACAAAGTAAAGCAGAAGGAATTGGTGCTCAATCAACAAAATTCCGAACTGGGACGCAAACAAAAAGAGGTCGACAGCATACGCGAGAACCTTAAAACACAACTCGATATTGTTAACCGCAAGAGTGAGGAGTACGATAAATACAAGAACGAAGTCATAAACAAACTCGAAGAGGTGGCTGAAATGACTGCAGCAGAGGCCAAAAACCAGCTTATTGAGAGTATGAAAGCTGAAGCTAAGACCGAAGCTATGTCTTATATAAGCGATGTGATGGACGAAGCGCGTATGACTGCGAGTAAAGAGGCTAAACGTATAGTTATAAACACTATTCAGCGTACAGCGCCGGAGACTGCCATAGAAAATGCAGTTACGGTCTTCAATATCGAAAGTGATGAGATCAAAGGCCGTATTATAGGTCGCGAGGGTCGCAACATTCGTGCACTCGAAGCTGCTACCGGTGTGGAAATCGTAGTAGACGACACTCCCGAAGCGATTCTCCTCTCAGCATTTGACCCGGTGCGACGAGAAGTGGCAAGACTAGCACTTCACCAGTTGGTGACAGATGGCCGTATTCACCCTGCACGTATCGAAGAGGTAGTGGCAAAGGTGCAGAAGCAGCTCGAAGATGAGATTATGGAGACAGGAAAACGCACTTGCATCGATCTGGGTATCCATGGACTTCACGTGGAGCTGATTCGCCTTATTGGAAGAATGAAGTACCGCTCTTCTTATGGACAAAATCTCCTCCAACACTCGAGAGAGGTTGCCATTATTTGCGCCACAATGGCAGCAGAGCTAGGTCTCAACGCAAAGGTTGCTAAACGTGCCGGACTTCTGCACGATATTGGAAAGGTCACTGATGAGGACCCCGAATTACCCCACGCTCTGCTCGGTATGCGCATTGCAGAGAGATTCAAGGAGAAACCCGAAGTTTGCAATGCTATCGGTTCGCACCACGAAGAGATGGAGATGAAATCCCTGATAGCCCCACTGGTAATGGTAGGTGATGCCATATCAGGTGCCCGCCCCGGTGCCCGCCGTGAGGTTATTGAATCCTATATCAAACGTCTTAAGGATATGGAAGATATTGCTCTTTCTCATACTGGTGTGACAAAGACCTATGCTATACAGGCCGGTAGGGAACTGCGTGTGATAGTAGGGGCAGAAGAGGTGTCAGACCAGCAGTGTGAGGCCCTTTCAGCTGATATCGCCCGTAAAATCCAGGAAGAAATGGTATATCCCGGTCAAATTAAGATTACAGTAATCCGCGAGACACGTAGTGTCGCTTTTGCAAAATAAATTATTATGGAAGAGAACAAAAACAAAGGTATCAGTATCACTCCCGAAGTGGCCCGCGGCGTCTATTCTAACCTTGTATTTATAAACCACTCCAATTCGGAGTTTGTACTAGATTTTATACAGGTGATGCCCGGAATGCCTCAGCCCAATGTCAACAGCCGAATAATCATGGCTCCGGAACATGTCAAGCGTCTTTTGAAGGCACTTGAGGATAATGTAAGCAAGTACGAAAAGAGTTTCGGCGAGATAAATCTGAGAGAACCGCAGCCTACTAATGTACCTCCAATGGCATTTGGAGGAGAAGCGTAGTCGTGTTGCGAGGTGCAGGGTACGGGGTGCGAGTGTAGAGTTTTGAGTTGTGATTATAAGTATTTGTTGTGGGGAGGGAGATATGAGTTATAAGGGTTTGGATATTTATAATTTAGCTTTGAGACTGTTTTTTGATGTGCATTCTTTATCATTAAAGTTGCCGAGGCATGAGCTGTATGAATTGGGTTCACAGATTAGAAGATCTGCTGATTCTATAGTGACGAATATTGTCGAAGGATATGGAAGAAGGAGGTATAAAGCAGAATACATTCGTTTTCTTACTTTTTCTCATGCTAGTACTGACGAAACCGTTTTACACATATTCCAAATTAAACAGCTTTATCCACAATTTGCAGAAGAATACGATAACCTTGAAAAGGAATACAATATTCTAGGAGCAAAAATTCACAAATACATAGATTACGTGATAAAAAGTTGGAGGTCTGGCTATTAGTATTACTAGTCTCAACCCGCAACCCGCACCAATTACCTCGCAACGTGCAACGTGCAACTCGCACCATAAAAATGGGGATCATTTTTAATGTGACCCCCATTTTTATTGTACTATTCGTATCTATTCCTTTACAAAATTTCAACAGCTTCCATACCCACACTAATCGCCTTTTCATTCATTTCCATCAAATGATGGTGACGTTCGGGAAGTGACTTCCTAAGTCCTTTAATAACATTCTCAAAGGTGACTACCGGCTTAACCTTGAGGTAGGCTCCGAGAACAATCATATTATAGGCTTTGGCGTTGCCGAGCTTTGCAGCCTCATCAACTGCGGCTATGCGACAAACTTTGATGTCTTTCCTCTCAGGATGGCGTGTAATACCGTTGGGGTCATAAATAAGGACTCCACCTGGTTTTACCTGTTTTTCAAACTTATCCAGCGATTGCTGATTGAGTATGATAGCAGTATCAAATCTGCTGAGGATAGGTGAGCTGATCTTGTTATCGCTGAGGATGACACTTACATTGCAGGTACCTCCGCGCATCTCAGGGCCGTATGACGGCATCCATGTAACTTCCTGATCCTGCATAATGCCTCCGTAGGCCAAAATCCTGCCCATGAAGAGGACACCCTGTCCTCCGAATCCGGCTATAATAATCTCTTCTTTCATATTATCTCTTTTTTATTCAAATTAATAAAGAAGGTCTCAACGATCCTTCAAATCTCCGAGGGGATAGAAGGGAAACATATTTTCCTCCATCCACTTGTTTGCAGCTACGGGCGTAGCTTTCCAGCCGGAATTACAGGTACTTACCACTTCGATAAAAGATGTGCCTTTATCCATCATTGAATTTTCAAAAGCTTTCCGGATGGCTCTCTTGGTCTTGCGTACTGCGCCGGGGTTTTGTACCGATTGTCGGGTCACGTAACAGGTGCCTTCGAGTTGTGCTATAAGTTCGGTGATTTTCAGGGGGTAGCCATCAAGCTTGGCGTCACGACCATAAGGAGTGGTGGCTGTCACCTGTCCGAGTAGGGTAGTGGGGGCCATCTGTCCTCCGGTCATTCCGTAAATCGCATTGTTGATAAATATAACAACGATATTTTCTCCACGGTTGCAGGCATGCATAATCTCTGCGGTACCTATTGATGCCAGGTCACCGTCGCCCTGATATGTAAACACATATTTGTCCGGCATGAGGCGTTTGGTGGCAGTGGCAAGTGCCGGAGCGCGTCCGTGAGCTGCCTGTTGCCAGTCGATGTTAAGGTAGTTATAAGCGAATACGGAACAGCCAACAGGCGAAATGCCTATGGTCTTATCCTGGATGCCCATCTCCTCGATAACTTCAGCGAGGATCTTGTGGACGGTGCCATGGGAGCAGCCCGGACAATAGTGCATGACTGCATCTTTCAGTACGGTACTCTTACCGTAAACCTTATTTTCGGGTTTTATAATTTCATTGATATCCATAGTCGCTATTTTTTGATAGTTTTGACAAATGCTTCATAAATCTCTTCGGGAGAGGGGACTGCTCCTCCCTGACGGCCGTAGAAATGTACGGGGGCGCGGCCGCTGGCTATCCTACGCACATCTTCCACCATTTGTCCGGAGTTGAGCTCAACTGACATAATGCTTTTCATCTGGGGTACAAGTGCGTCGAGAGCTTTTTCAGGGTAGGGATAGAGGGTAATGGGGCGTAAAACGCCGAGTTTTATGCCATCCTGGCGTGCAAGTTCCACTACATTCTCACAGATACGGGACATACAGCCGAATGCCACGATCAGATGATCTGCATCTTTTGTCATATAGGTCTCGTATCTCGCCTCATTTGCCTCTATGGTCGCATATTTGTTTTGGAGGTGAATATTGTGGCGTTCCATTATATCTGCGTCAAGGGCAAGTGATGTTATAATATTGCCCGGTCTGGATGCCGGTTTTCCCAATGTAGCCCATGAATCACATAACTCTCTCAACTCTTCATCAGTGCGGCGAGGCTTGGCAGGACGAAGTTCCACCTTTTCCATCATCTGTCCAACTACACCGTCACCAAGAATCATTACCGGATTGCGGTATTTGAAGGCGAGTTCGAATGATAAATCCACATAGTCGTACATATCCTGTACTGTAGCGGGGGCAAGGACAATAGTTCTGTAGTCACCGTGACCACCACCTTTTGTAGCCTGGAAATAATCACTCTGGCTGGGCTGTATGGTACCCAAACCGGGGCCACCGCGCATTACATTGACTACGAGACAGGGAAGTTCGCAGCCTGCGAGGTAACTTAGACCTTCGCACATAAGGCTTATGCCGGGACTGCTGGATGAGGTCATTACCTTTTTTCCACAGCAGGCTCCGCCATAGACCATATTGATCGAAGATATTTCACTCTCTGCCTGGAGCACTACCATACCTGTGGTCTCCCAGGGTTTCTCTAGCATCAGCGTCTCCATTACCTCCGACTGGGGAGTGATGGGGTAGCCGAAATAGCCGTCACAACCGCAGTTTATTGCGGCGTATGCGATGGCTTCGTTTCCTTTCATTAAGATCTTTTCTGCCATATCTGTAATTTTAGATTTTGACACGATAAACCGTGATTACGGCATCCGGGCAAACGGTAGCACAATTGGTGCAGCCGGTGCAACTCTCCGGATTAGCCATGTATAAATAGTTGTAACCTTTACTATTCACCTCTTTGGAGAGGGCAATAGTGCCGGTTGGACAATTAGGGATGCCTACTCCGCATCCTTTGCATTTCTCGGTATCAACCGTGATAGCTCCTTTGATTGCCATATGCTTTTAGTTTTTATTGGTTTTAATATTTTATTTTCCTGCAAAAAAATTGAATCCCTTAGTGACGCCCTCGATGATTGCATTCCACCTGAATGCGATGCCGATCAGACAAATGACGCCTATCCATATAAGGGCCTTTGTGGTGTCTGTCTGGGCACGGTACCAGTTTCCAATTTTTTTAAACATAAATAATTATTTTTCTATCCTAATCCTGGCATCCACAGCGGTAACGCTCTTTTGGTTGCCCATAAGAGGATTTATATCCATTTCAAATATCTCCGGGGCACAACTGCATAGTGCGGAAACTCTACGGATGGTCTCATTGAATATCGCTTCATTGACCCCTTCCTGACCGCGTACACCTTCAATCAGCTTGTAACTGCGCAGATGGTGGATCATCTCTTCTGCTTCGACTGTAGAGATGGGGGAGATGTTGTAAGAGATATCCTTAAGTACCTCAATGTAGATGCCTCCAATACCGCACATCACCAGATGTCCGAACATCTCTTCTCTCTTGGCGCCTACAAAGAGTTGAGTACCGCTGATCATTGGCTGGAGAAGCACTCCGACACAGCCGTCAATACGCATCATACGTTTGTATTCCCTTTCGAGTGTATGATCGTCGCTTATATTGAGTGCAACTCCACCTACATCGCTCTTATGAACGGGGCCAACTACCTTCATCACCAGCGGCCAGCCTATCTCTCTTGCAGCCTCAATCGCTTCGGTGTAAGTGGAAACCACCAGTTCCTTGACTCTGCTTATGCCTGCAGCATCCAGGATTTCCTGTGTCTTCTCAGGCGTTAGGTAGCCGTTACCGCTGCTGTCGATGATACTGCGGATTTTCTCCTTATCAATTGGAGGATGCTCATAGCTCAGAATAGGTTCGGGGATATTTAATATTTTCGCGTAGCAGGAGCCGAAAATAACCTCTTCGGGGAATGTAATGCCACCTTTGTTCCTGAACTGCTCTATCTCATCCTCTGCATTCACCATTGAGGTCAGGATAGGAAATATAGGCTTTTTACAAACCTTCTGCTTATCAAGTATCATGTCATATGCACCATAACTGGAGACAAGGCCGGGATTGCCAAATATAACCGCCATACTATCTAGATCGAAATCATTTCCACAGGCATCTATAATTTTTCCGAGGTGGTCGGCAGTACCGGTGGCTAGAAAGTCGATGGGGTTAGAGACAGGAGAGTCCGGATAAAGCTCGCTGAGCAGTGCCTGAGCCTTCTCTCCTTCGAAGTTGGGAACCTCTACATCGTTGGAAGAGAGCACATCTGTCAGCATCACCGCAGGGCCGCCCGCGTGTGTAATGATAGCCATTTTGCGTCCTTTGACCAGGTTGAACATCAATATACCGGCAGTAGTCACAAGTTCGGCGCGACTGTAACATCTGATAACGCCCGCCTTACGGAAAAGCGCACTGACGGCCTTATCGGGGGAAGCCATAGCACCCGTATGTGAAGATGCGGCGCGGGATCCGGCCTCGCTGTAGCCTGATTTGATTGCTACCACCCTTGCTCCCTTGCAGTAGAGTGAGTATGCATGTTTTAGAAACTTTTGGGGATCACTTATGCTCTCAATGTAAAGCATCTTGACCGGTGAGCTTTTTCCGTGTACATAGGATTTGTCGAAGTACTCGAGCATATCTTCAACTCCGATCTGAGCGGAATTGCCGATGGAAAAAATAGATGAGAACTTCAGTCCAAGCTGTATGGCAAGCTCAAGGATGAATACGATAGTGGCTCCGGAGCCTGAAACAAAATCAATTCCCTTGGGGGAGAGGCTCGGAATGGGTTTGGTAAAGACTCCCGTATAGTATGGAGTTATAACTCCCACACAGTTGGGGCCTATAAGAGAGGCTCCTACGTCGTTGGTCATCTCAACTATCCTGCGTTCATATTCCGCTCCTTCTTTGCTGTCCTCGGCAAAGCCTGCGGAAATGATAATAATTGCACTGCAGTTTTTCTTGTAGCAAAGCGTTTCGACCGTATCTACACAATATTTTGCCGGTATGGCAATGATGGCGAGGTCAACCTCAGGGATCCCATCTATGGTGAGGAATGTCCTGCAGCCCCGAATCTCTCCTGAGGCCTTTGGGTTAACTACATAAATGTCGCCTTGAAATCTTGTAGAAAGGAGGTTTTCCAGAATAGCTCCTCCCGGCTTGTGTATATCTTCACTTCCGCCTACAACGACAATGCTTTTGGGTGAAATCAGCTGTTTTGTGATCATCAATTTCAAAGTTTATCACACAAAATTACAAATTATTATCGAAATTATCAATTAAAAATCAAAAAGACTAATAAAATATCTTTTTTATTACAAATTGTAACTTTCTGCCCCGTTTTTTATGATATATGGCAAAAAATACCATTATTATTGTGACAATATGGATCTTTTTTGTTAATTTTGTTCAATTTTAGACATTATACAATATGAGTACTATTTTGCTTAAACGGGTTGCCTTGAAGGGTAAGCAAAAGGATATCCTTATAAAAGGCAATAGGATTGCAGTCATTGCAGACTCCATTCCTGTAAATGCGAAGAGAGAAATTGATTGTACGGGAAAAAGTATCATTCCCGGTTTTGTCAATATGCATACTCATTCGGCGATGTCACTTATGCGTGGCATCAGTGAAGATGTTCCGTTGACAGAGTGGCTCAATAAGATTTGGGATATCGAAAAAAACCTTCAAAAGGAAGAGGTCTACTGGGGAGCAAAGCTCGCCATTCTCGAGATGATAAAAACAGGTACCACCTCTTTTCTCGATATGTACTGGATGTCACCACAAGTGGCGCAGGCTGTAGAAGAGATGGGGATAAGAGGTGTTCTGACATATGTGTTCCTGGATCATTGGGATACGGAGAAAGCAGAAAAACAGAAATCCGAATGTATTCGTCTCCATGGCCATTCCAAAAAATGGCACAAACGATGTAAATTTGGAGTTTCCATTCACGCTGATTACACGGTCTCACCACATACTATGGTATGGGCTTCAGGATTTGCCAAAGAGAATGGTTTGATACTCAATACTCACATTTCTGAGACTGAGAAGGAGGTGCTTGCAGACAAGGAAAAATATGGCAAGAGTCCTGTGGCTTATTATGACTCTCTCGGAATTCTTGACTCAAACGTCATTGCCGCACATGCGCTTTGGCTAGATGATGAGGATATCGAAATTTTCGCAAAACGCGGTGTCACTGCAGTACACAATGTCAACTCCAACCTTAAGCTCGCTTCGGGTTACAGGTTCAGATATGGAGACTTAAAAGCAGCCGGAGTCAACGTATGCCTTGGTACCGACGGAGCAGCCTCTTCCAACAATCTCTATATGCGCGAAAGTATGAAGACTATGACACTGCTTCAAAAAGCATGGACCGGTGACACTACGATACTCCCTTTGAATGAACTGATGGATGTGGCAACTATTAATGGTGCTCGTGCTCTGGGCATCGATGCAGGCAGGATAGATGAGGGAGCCCTTGCCGATTTGGTGCTTGTGGATACCCGTTCGGAAGCATTCACCCCGAATATCAATTTTGAAAGCAATTTCATCTACTCAGCCAATAGTTCTTGCATTGACACAGTAATTTGTGATGGCAATATATTGATGGAAGGTCGCAAAGTGGCCGGAGAAGAGCAGATATTGGAAAAGGCTGATGAAATGGCATGGAAACTTATAAATGCAAGATGAAATGATGGATAAGAGATTGACAGCTATCTATGAAGCTGCCGATTACCTCCGTGAGCGTATCGGCAGTTTTGTCCCCAAGGTGGGTATTATACTCGGCAGCGGCCTTGGTAAGCTCGCCGATTCCATAAAGGATCCGATAATAATTCCATATGCTGAAATACCGCGTTTTTCGCGTTCAACGGCTATAGGTCACAAAGGTAATCTCATTTTTGGTACTATTGCCGGCAAGCCGGTATGTGCAATGCAGGGCAGGTTCCATTATTATGAGGGTTATCCGATGGATCAGGTGACATTACCCGTAAGAGTAATGAAGGTGCTCGGAATAGAGTATCTCTTCGTATCAAATGCAGCAGGAGGTGTCAATTTGGATTACAAAGTGGGTGACTTGATGGTTATCAGTGACCACATCAATCGCCTTCCAAATCCTCTTGTAGGCCCTAATCTCGATGAATTCGGTCCCCGTTTTCCCGATATGACACGCCCTTATGACCTGAATCTCATACGTAAGGCTGAAAGCATTGCTAAAGAGGAAGGTATCAAACTTTTTAAGGGGGTATATCTGGCAGGCACAGGCCCCTCTTACGAGACTCCCGCAGAGTATCGTTTCTTCCGTATGGTAGGAGCGGATGCCATTGGAATGTCCACTATTCCGGAAGTTATTGTAGCCCGTCACTCGGATATTCCGGTATTTGGTATTTCTGTCATCACCAATGAAGCACACGGCGATTTTGCCGAGGACTTTGTAAATGATGGGGATGATGTGGTAAGGGCGGCGGATGCGGCTGCAGGTACCATGACACATCTTTTTAGTAAACTAATAGAATCACTATAATGCTGACAAGAGTCTTTCCATACGATTCAGTGGAATTGAGTTCCAATGGTCGTGAAGTGATAATACTCGACCAGTCGTTGCTTCCCAATCAGGAGAAATTTCTTCACCTGACTACTGCTGAGCAGGTCTTTTTTGCTATTACGCTGATGAAGGTGCGCGGAGCACCGGCCATTGGCATAGCTGCTGCTTTCGGTTTGGCAATGACAATCAACAGGTCTAAATGCAGAGAACTTGACCTATTTGAGAAAGAGTTCCTCCGCACAAAGCGCTACCTCTATATATCGCGTCCTACAGCCGTCAATCTTATGTGGGCTTTAGACCGTATGGAGGATTGTTTTTACAGAGTCAAAAACAGTATAGACGATACAGACCAGACCGTAATAGATATCATCAAAAATGCCCTTATCGCTGAGGCGCGTTCCATAAAGGTGGAAGAGACCAAGATGATGGTAGCTATCGCGGAATATGGAGTTTCCTTGCTTACCCATGGCTGTGGCATACTCACGCACTGTAATGCCGGTCATCTGGCTGTATCCTGCTATGGTACCGCACTGAGCCCGATCTATCTTGCTCACCAGAAGGGTTATTCCCCTATGGTCTATGTCGACGAGACCAGACCATTATTACAAGGGGCTCGTCTGACTGCTTACGAGCTGATGAAAGCCGGTATTGATGTCACACTGATTTGTGACAATATGGCTTCGATAGTGATGAGTCAAAAAAGGGTGGATACGGTATTCGTGGGTTGTGACCGTGTAGCCGCAAATGGAGATGTAGCCAATAAAGTGGGTACCAGCGGTCTTGCTATTTTGGCAAAGCATTATGGAGTACCCTTCTATGTTTTCGGTCCTTCCAGCACGATAGATTTTGATTGCCCTACCGGCAGGGATATTGTCATAGAGGAGCGTCCCTCATATGAGATGACTGATATGTATTTCAGCAAGCCTATTGCGCCAAAAGGTACCAAAGTATTCAATCCTGCATTTGATGTTACTCCGGCAGAGCTTATTACCGGCATTGTTACAGAGAAAGGTATTTTTAAGCCGGATGAACTGAATAATACGAAATAGACAATGGTGAGATTTCTGAGTCTCTCCAGCGGCAGCAATGCAAACTGTTACTATATTGGAAACAGAAAGAGTGGATTGCTGATCGATCTTGGTGTTGGTGTGAGAACTCTCAAAAAGCGTCTTGCCGAGCATGACATATCATTTGACAACATTGATATGGTGTTGGTAACCCATGATCACATTGATCATATCCGAAGTCTGGGTTCCTTCACGGAACGTCACCAAAAACCTGTTTTTGCCACAAAAACTCTTCACAGCGCCTTGAGCACTCATTTCTGTACGCGTGGCTCCCTGTCTGGATGTGTCCATATTCTGGAAGAAGATGTATGCTATAAGTCAGGAAGGATAGGGATCACGGCTTTTGCAGTGCCCCACGATGCTACACAGACCTTGGGTTATCACATTGATTTTGAAGGAGTAAGATTTACTTTTTTGACAGATATCGGATATCCGACAGAAGCGGCGGTAAAGTATGCATCTATGGCCAATCACCTTATTGTAGAGGCTAATTATGATATAGATATGCTATTGCGCGGACCATATCCTCAAAGCCTCAAAATGCGGATTCTTGAGGATACCGGCCATATGTCAAACGATCAGACGGCATCTTTGGTCAGAAGAGCTTTTCATCCTGAACTCAAAAGCATACATCTAGCTCATCTTAGCCGCAATAATAACACCCCAAAACTGGCATTTCAAACAGTCAGCGACGCACTTCTCGAGATTGGCGTCCGGGTAGGAGAGGATGTGATTCTCAATTGTTTGCCACGTACTGACTCTTCCGAAATTATGGATTGTTCATAATTTGTTTGTCAGATTTATCATATCGGCATAATTTTGGTTATATTTGCCCTGATACTCGCAATTTGAAACAACTAAACGATAGGATATGAAAAAAATCATTCTGGCATTCTCGCTATTGTTTGCCTTGACCCTATTTAATTCGTGCAACGAACTCTATCCCGACTCAGAGCTTTTGTTAGGCGCATGGTCTTCATATGAGTGCTTTAAGCAGGGAGGACAGCCTTTTTCTTATACACTCGAGAGATATCTATTTACTCCGGATGGTTATGTGGCTTTTTATGACAGAAGTGTATTCCAATTTAAGCTCCCCTATGGCTATAACGCTACTACAGGAATTCTTGCAATTCTGGATGGTACCGATGAAGAGGGCAATAAATTAACCATAGAGTATCCTGCTGTAATCGAATATGTCGAAGCGGTCAAATCGAATGTTTTGACCATCACTTACAATGACGGATATACAATACGCTATCGCAAACGATAAGTCGGGGTGCGTGTTGCACGTTGCAGTGTGCGAGGTACCACGCAACCCGTAACCCGTACCGCGTAACACTAATCAACAAATTGCATTTTATAATAGGCCGCTGTGAGTTTTTCTCCGGTGGCTTTTTCTATCATTTCATTCCATTCGTAACGCATTCCGGGATTGAAAACATATTCCTGAAGCCATTCTCCCACCTCTTTGCTGCCGACATAACAATCGTTTGCCATGTCCTGACTTTTGGTAACATTGGTCACAATATAGTGGTGTAGCTGTGACGCCAGATGGGCTCCGAGCTGATAGTTATGATAATAACAGGGATAGAGTGCAATATGAATTTTTGATGCCCAGTCTGGTTCGTTACGACCCTCCGGAGGGGTGAGAAGCTGATATTTTTCCACAAGATCCCACCAAAGAGTATTGAGATCCTGTTCGGGGTTAGCGTACATCTCTTTTTCAAATCGGTACATTACCTGTGTCCAGCGGCTGAAAACAAGTTGCTGGAGACGGAGTGCACGGATGCAATCTTCATTGATAGTTGCTGCTTCCTCGTCGGAAAGATCCACCATAACCTTCATCCATTCCGTATTTCGGGACAACCTATCAAACATCATTGCCACCGCTTCTGTAGTGAAACTATGTGCTGCCTCGCGGAGGAAGAGAGGATTGCCTGCAGCATCATGTCCGACCGCATAGACCGCGTGTCCAAATTCATGGAGCATTGTTGACATCCATTGCTCAGTGTCAGAAATGTTGCAGAGGACGCGTACATCTCCGTTACGATCGATGTCGATACAGTAGGCGTGCTGATTTTTGCCATCACGGGGATAGAGGTCGCTGTTCATCATTATTGTGCTTACATTGAGACCTATGCTGTTATAGAAATCTGTAGTCAGAGTTTCAAGATTGCGTCCTTTGTAATATTTGTCAAGATCCACGGGATAAAGATCGGGTGCTTCCTGGAAAAATCTTCCCTGGTAATGCCAGGGCATCAATTGTTCTACAGGTATCCTGTATCTCGCGGAGAACATTTTATCCATATCGGCTTTGAGTGCAGCAAACCCGTCACTTGTCATTTCGTCAAGTTCATCAAAGAGTGCTGAAATCTCCTCCGGATCCTGTTCGGAAAAGGTTAGGGACATCGTGTGGTAATTGTCAAATCCCAGCGATTGTGCCAGGGTGTTGCGAAGGCGTACAATTTCCAGAACATCTTCGGCCACGTAAGGTCCTATTGCCTTGTGAGCATTCCAGATCTCTTCTAATGCCTTGTTGTCTGTTGAAGTCCGGAGAACCTCTTCTACAAAATTGTCGTTTACCTTTTCGCCACGAAATTCAGCGCGGAAACCGGCATATTTCTGTTCCAAAAGGCTCTCTTTCCCTATAATTTGGTTTTGCAGTGTTGTATCTGCCTGTCCCTTGAGAAAAGAAAGGTAAAGTATGTCCAATTGTCTCCTGAGCAGAGGATTGCTGACTCTACCGCCCTTTTTCATTCGGCTGAGTTTATCAAATACAACTTTGTCCGAATAAATTTCGGCAATTTTGATATTTGCCTGGGCGTATCTTTGAAAATCTTCGGGATTACCTGTTGTGGTACCGGCCCAGTAACTTTTTGATGATTCTACATAAAGAGGTAGGAGCGTACCCTCGAGGTCGGCTATGAGGGATTTGAGCTCTTTCTCAGGGTTGCAGCTTGTCAACATAACGAGTGAAAGTAGCAGAAAAGTGTATAGTTTTTTCATGGTCAGAATTTTTTATTCATTTCCCATGTAGAGTTGAGATTGAAAATTGCAAGTTCGTCTTCCTCAATGACATCGAGCAGCAGACGTTTGAGAGTCAGTTCCTTGACCTGGAATTGAGTAACAATGTTTGTGTTGAAATCCTTTTTGCCTTGGAGAAGCCCATCTATAGGGAAACTTATGTTGAGAATGTAATTATCCTGGTCGTAAGAAAATGTTCCGGTGTAACTGGCAATAACCATGTTAGCGCGATCTACATCTTCCCATATTTGGAATTTGAATGTTTCGTCTTTTTCGAACACGAAAGAATAACGTGTTTCAGCATAATTGAGTTCGATCTCTCCCACATAGACTTTAGTGACATCCCACTGGCCATAAAGAAGAGACTTTTCGCTCATCAAATCCACGAGATACTGGCATCCTGAAAGAGAAATCAGAGCCGCCGCTACAAGCGAAAAGAGAGTCAATTTTTTCATAATCGGGGTCTTAGTAACACACGAAGATAATAAAAAAGTATAAAACATACCTTTTTATTCAAAAAAAAGAGGTCCGAAATGTTCAGGAGTATGGAAATTTGGAGAGGGAATCGGTATCGGATGCCAGCTCAGATAGTGTGGGACAGGCATATCGTCCCCACATTTGTAAAAATTTGCCGTGACTGTGCGTCCTGACAGATCGGAGAACTCTGAAAGAGAGTAGATGGATTTGGGAATAGCTATTGTGAGAGTCCATTCCTGTTCACCAGGAAGTTCACCAAATGGTTCGCTGCCCAGAGTCGATTGACGCCTTATCTCTCTCATCACATCATCTCCGAAACGGGTTCGCTGCCTGCGGTCAGGACCTCCGGCAAATGTACCGTGACCTATGCAGTTCATTTCCAGATTATAGTAGATAGAATCTTTATCCGATGGGATTATGAAAAATTCGACACAAGAGTCGGTGTAGGGTTTAGATCCGGCGTCATACCCAAAGGTGGCTCTGACACCATTCTCTTTCACGACATACTGGAGATAGATTTCTTCCTCCGAATGGGCTATACGGAATTTTACTTCCGGTTTGTAGTTATACTCCTTCCAGTTGACCACATCTATGGAGTGGGTGTTATCACCGGATGCAGAACAAATAGAGATAACACAGAAACTTCAGATAATATGCAATTATTAAAAGTCAAAAAAGTAGTTTTCGAGTCAGTAAAGCCCTCCATAGCTGAAGTAGCCGCGATGTTTGACAGGGAAAACATAGCATTCCAGGCTCAACAGAACTATGGCGAAACATATGATTTTTCTCATGATTTCAAAGGTATAAAAAAAGTACTAGTAGCGTTGCTATTGTCCCACATTTTTATTATTTTTGCAGTTTACTAACAGAAAAGTAATAATTTGTCAAAGTACAAAAAATTAAAATATTAAATCATCTATGACAAAAAGAGTTTACTGCTTTGGCGGAAAAAGTGCCGAAGGTGACGGTACTATGAAAAACCTCCTCGGAGGCAAAGGAGCTAATCTTGCAGAGATGTGTACTATGGGAATTCCCGTTCCCGCTGGTTTTACAATCACAACTGAAACTTGTACTGAGTATTTCGCACTTGGTGGCAAGTATCCTGAGGGACTTAAGGAAGAAGTTGCAGCAGCTCTTAAGGCCACTGAAGAGACTATGGGAATGAAATTCGGTGATAGCAAGGATCCTCTTCTTTTATCCTGCCGTTCAGGTGCAAGAATGTCAATGCCCGGTATGATGGAAACAGTCCTCAATATCGGTCTTTGTTCCAAGACGATTCCCGGAATTATTGAAAAGACAAAAAATCCCCGCTTCGTATATGACGCATATCGCCGTCTTATTATGATGTACTCAGACGTTGTGATGGAAAAAGCTGAAGGCATTGAACCTGAAGATGGCAAGGGTATTCGCGTACAGCTCGACAATATGCTCCAGGATCTTAAGACGAAGAAGGGGTACAAGAGCGATACAGACCTCACTGAAGAGGATCTTAAATTCCTTTGCGATAAGTTTAAAGTACGTGTGAAAGAGGTTCTCGGAAAAGAGTTCCCAGATGACGCACAAGCACAGCTATGGGGCAGTATTGGTGCAGTATTCAAATCATGGAATGGTAAGAGAGCTATCGCTTACCGCCGTATTGAGGGTATTCCAGATGAATATGGTACTGCAGTTAACGTGCAGGCGATGGTATTCGGTAATATGGGTTCAAATTCGGCCACAGGCGTTGCATTCTCCCGTAACCCCGCTACCGGTGAGCACACATTCTACGGCGAGTGGCTCATAGATGCACAGGGTGAAGACGTAGTGGCAGGTATTCGTACTCCCAATCCTCTTAATGAGTCTACTAAGACTGATCATAACAAACATCTGGTTTCTCTTGAGACAGCGATGCCGGAGGTGTATAAGGAGTTGGATAAGATCCAGGACGATCTTGAGCACCACTTCAAAGATATGCAGGATATCGAGTTTACCATTCAGGACGGAAAACTCTGGTTACTTCAGTGCCGCGTTGGCAAGAGAACCGGTTTTGCAGCGCTTAATATGGCTATGGATATGATTGAAGAGGGTATGATCGATGAAAAGACTGCAGTAATGAGAGTTGCTCCCAAGCAGCTTGACGAGATACTTCACCCTATTCTCGATCCCGAGTCAGAGAAGAAGGCTAATGTAATAGCAAAAGGTCTTCCGGCAGGCCCCGGCGGAGCAGTAGGTAAGATCGTCTTCACTTCGGAGGCCGCAATTGAGGCAGCATCAAGAGGGGAGAGGGTAATCCTGGTTCGCGAGGAGACCAACCCTGAAGATGTTGAGGGTATGCGTGCTTGCGTTGGATTGCTTACCTCACGCGGAGGTATGACTTCCCATGCTGCTCTTGTAGCCCGCGGATGGGGCAAATGTTGCATCGTAGGTTGTGATGCCATCAAGTTTGCAACTATCGATGGCAAGAGGGTGATGAACATTGGTGACAAGTGCTACAAAGAGGGTGATATTTTCTCTCTCAATGGCACAAGAGGTCACGTGTATGATGTAGCGGTAAGTACCGTTGATGCTTCAGAGAACCCTCGTTTTGTTGAGTTTATGAATATGGTTGACAAATTCCGCAGGCTTGGTGTTCGCACAAATGCCGATACTCCTGAGGATGCAAAGAAAGCAATTGAATTTGGTGCCGAAGGTATCGGTCTCTTCCGTATAGAACATATGTTCTACGGCAAAGACTCTGAGGCTCCTCTTTCCAAGCTTCGCAAGATGATTCACGCAACCAGTCTCGAGGAGAGAGTCGATGCTCTAAACGAACTTGAACCCTATGTTGTGGATGCCACAAGGGAGACAATGCGCGTTATGAATGGCAGGCCTGTGACATTCCGCCTCCTCGACCCTCCCTTGCATGAGTTTGTACCACAGACTGTTGAAAAACAGCAGGAACTCGCAGACGAACTGGGCATTACCCTTGACGAGATCAAGAAGAGGGGAGAACTCCTACACGAAGTAAACCCTATGATGGGGCACCGTGGAGTGCGTATCGGTATTACCTATCCTGAGGTGAGCCATATGCAGTTCAAGGCTATATTCACAGCAACAGCCCAGTTGCTTAAGGAGGGTCTCAACCCACTCCCTGAGATTATGATTCCTGTAACCATTTCAGCTAAGGAGCTTGACTTCCAGAAGGCTATTTGCGAAAAAGCTCTGGCAGAGGTTGAAGAAGCTGAGGGTGTAAAGATTAATTACCTTTATGGTACAATGATCGAGATCCCCCGCGCTGCAATCCTTGCACCCGAGATGGCTAAGTCCGCGCAGTTCTTCTCATTTGGTACCAATGACATGACACAGATGACTTACGGCTTCTCAAGGGATGACATCGGTTCCTTCATGAATGACTATATGGAGCATGGAATTCTCGACTTTGACCCCTTCCAGACTCTTGACCTGAGCTCTGTTGGAAAGCTCGTTAAGCTAGGCTTAGATGGAGGTCGCTCGACAAGTCGCAA
>JAAZEZ010000013.1 GCA_012511975.1 Bacteroidales bacterium
ATATGAAAGGATATATTTATCTCCAAGAGTCTCACGAAGCTGTTTCATCAGCAATACGTGGTTTTCAGTATCTATAGAGGGGTCGCAGGCGTGTCCGCTCCAGGAGAGGCCCGGAAATTCCCAGTCGATATCAATGCCATCAATGCCCCATTTCTCCAGAAAAGCCTTACAATCTTCCGCAAACTTTTTACGTCCCTCATCAGTGCTTGCCATTTTGGAAAAACCGCCGCCCTGTTTATTGTCGGAGTTTGAGACGGTATGGGAAAAAGAGAGCGAGATCTTCAGATCCGGGTTTACCTTTTTGAGTGCTACGATTGTTTCGAAACGAGACTGATTCCCCTGAAATTTAAATCCCTTGTACTCTCCATCCACTACATAAAGTTCTGCAAAAGCGTAGTTGAGGTGTGTCATGATGGATGGTTCGGGGATTTTTAGACCCCAATATGTGACATAAGCACACACATTTCGCCCTTCGATCTTATCATAAGGTACAAACGGAGTATCAGGTTCACCGTTATTAGGGTTGTTCGGTTTGTCGGGATTGATATTATCCTCGTGACAGGATGAGATTGTTAAGGTACAAGCAATAGCTATTGCATATGTCAGTAATTTCTTAAGTTTCATGTTCAATGTTATTTTGAATATCTCTTTTCGCAATCGCGCTTGAGTGCTGGTGTGATATCTTTGCATTTGGTGTGACACTGCATGGAGAGGGAGTACATTCTTCCCACACAGAAATTAACCTGTTTGCAGGCACTGCAATGTTCTTTCTCTTCACGAATTTTTTTGACGAAGTCGGTATCCCTGATAAGGGCTCGTGCTATCTGAACCATCTCAAATCCGGCATCCATTATCTCATCAATACCTCGCGTTGAAATCGCACCTCCGACATAGACCAGCGGCATGTCTAGAGCTTTGCGGAACTTTTTGGAGTCTTCCAGAAAATAATTCTCCTTAAATGGCACTGTTGGAGCCACAATATGGCCGAACAGACGTACTCCGAGTTTGAGCCACCACTGCTTGAGGGGCATATAGTGAGCTATTGCTTTGACAGGAAATGGACCGCCCATCACATACATAGGCATTCTGCTAACAAATCCGCCGCTGAGTACGAGAGCGTGTGCTCCGAGCTCCTGAAGTCTTTGTGCCACACTGATACACTCATCAATCTCCATTCCACCCTTGAAGCCGTCGCGGGTATTTATCTTCACAAATACAGCAACTTTATCATTTGCAGCTGCCATTACCTCTTTCATTACCCGCTCCATAAAGCGCATCCTGTTCTCAAGTGAGCCTCCATATTCATCCTTGCGATGATTGGTATAAGGCGAAAGGAACTGCGATATCAAATAGCCGTGTCCCGCATGAATCTCCACAGCGTCAAATCCCGCTTTTATGGCCAAATGCACAGCTTTGCCGAAGTCCGCTACTATCTCGTCGATTTCCTCTACGCTCATACCGTGGACAAAGGTGGGGGAGTAGAGGTTAAATCCGCTGCTTGCACCCTTAGGACGACATTTACAGATAGATCTGTGCGACATATTGCCGCAGTGACCGAGCTGAATTGAAGCCAACGCGCCCTCCTTGTGGATTGCATCAGTTAGGGCTTTGAGTTCCGGAACTATCTCTTCTCTCATCCAGAGCTGTCGTTCGAAAGAGAGTCCGCTTTGTGATACCGAAGCGTAAGCGATAGTGGTCATACCCACGCCTCCACGCGCCACTGCAGTGTGGTAGTCAAATAACTCCTGTGAGGGTCTGTTGCAGGGGCACATCCCTTCGAATGCGGCAGAGCGGATGGTCCGGTTGCGAAGTTCTATCGGGCCAATTCTGTACGGTGTAAAGAGTGTATCACTCATCTTGTATTACTTTAGTTGAGTCCGATTCTGCTTTGATGATCTCACTGTAGCCGGGGATTACAAATCCCGTAGCATAATGGAGTGTTCTGCGATTGGTGCTCATAGAGAGAATTTCGTTGTCGGGGGTGATGGCAAAATAGAGATCATCCAATATCTGTGATTTTCTCCTAATGATCCTTCTAACTATTCCTCCCGTTTTAACCTCCGCTCTGACGCGATAATCATAGTATGCTACCATATAGAGGGAGTCGCCCATCCTCTCTTTAACTATCCGGAGGGTATCAAGGATCTCATAGTCCCTGTATATTTCATCGTACTTGATGGCAGCATTCTTTTTGAGTCCTCGGCGGTAGTAGTCATCGTGAAACTTCTTGTTCTGTTCAATTCGTGTTTCGAATACCTTGATTCTGCGATCAAATTCCGTTATGAAGATGGTAGAGTCCAGCTTTTCAAGCTCTATGACAGAGCATTTGTGATGCCCGTCAAGTGATTTGGAAATTTCATTTTCAATTACTTCCTCGAGTTTGGATGGTGATTTTTTTCCCAGCAAGCTACAGGAACTGACTATTGCAGCTGTCGCTAAAATGATAATGCCGATTCTTTTCATATCAGTGTCATTTTTTAATAAATAATTCAATAGATAAAGGGGAATAATCGTTTGCGCTTAAGTGAAGTAAATTCTTCACCAAACTCTTCTGCATATTTATTGTAGAGGGAATGTGCCCTCGGTATCAGGTTGGTGCAAGTCCAGAGTAGGAATACAGCTCCGGGGAGCGACCAGGTAAGGATTGCAAAGCCCGCCCACTCGAGTATTTCACCAAAATAGTTGGCGGATGATACATACTTGAACATCCCTCCCATAGGGATATAATGGGCATTGTCGCCGGGTTTGCGCAAGTGGCGTATGATGTAGTCGGAGTGGAGGTTGATTGCCATTCCGACTATGAAAATAATCGTTCCTATAATAAATTGTGGAGTCTTGAGCCATTCTACTGTATACATATCACTCGGGGAGAGGTGATAGAGCCAATATCCCTGCATATAGGCGTTAGTGAAATTAAACGTCATACCCAGGGCGATGATAGAGAGTGGCATCTTATTCTTACCCCTAATCAGTAGAGGGAATATGAAAGTGCGCTGGAGGTAGTGTGTCAGAAAGAGTAGCGTAATGACAATTATTACCGGCTCACCGATCCTGTCACTGTCAAGATAGAGGGCCAACATAGTGATGAAAATAGGCGCTTCCATCAATATCCATCCTATTTTATTGGGAATGGAAGGTCCCCATTTAGAAGTTCTCAAAAAGCCGTATCCGGCTCCAAAGAAAAAGAGTGCAACGAAAACCACAACTGCCAGCGCGGTCATCGTAATCAGTGTTATATTGTAGATACTCATATATTACTTGAATGAAATCAGAGACTGGAAAATATTGTGCCCATCGCTGCGTCCCTCGACATAAAAGGAGTTGTCAGTTACGTGTGCCTTATATATCTCCACCAAATTGTCAAAAGTGCATTCGCTATTGTAGTTTATCTGAATTTCATCCAGTGGGTGTTCTTTGAGAAAGTCCATCCCAAAAGCATCAATAATCCAATCTGCATATCTGGCATTGTTTGCGTGGTAATTGTAATCTATATCGGAAATGCGAACGCGTTTAGTGTAAATATGCTGCAGGTTGTCCGGTGCGAAAAGTTTACCGCAACTATCGGCAATCGCATCTCTATCCATATAGTGCATACCCTTCTCACCGAGAATCTCCGAAGTTCTCTTGAGACGGCGGCTCTCCATATTCATTATGAGCCAGGAACTTGTAGAAACCGCGATACTTTCTCCCTCCTCAGTCAACAGTTCGTAGTCGCGCAAGGCCATCAGCCCCTCTTCTCGTTTGTGCCAGGTCTCCATTTTAACCCATTCTCTCCAGCGAGGTGGGCGCAGGTATTTTACCTTTACTCTCGAGAGTACCCAAACATTGTTGTCCTTAATCAGGTCGTCATAACCGAATCCCATCCTGGTGGCACTTACACCAGCAATTTCCTGAGCCACACTCAGAAATGAAGAGAGCTTGAAATGTTTAAATGGGTCTGTTTCAAAACTCTTAATATAAAAATGTTCGGTATAGAGGTTCTTACGACTTTCTATGTCCATATCTTACCGGTACTTTATTTTTCAATTAGACTGCTAATGTACAAAAAAATATCTACTTTTGCCTGAGTAATGAAAAATCGTTTGTTGCATATTGTACTTTTTACTCTCTGTGTGTTTTTCACTTCTTGCAGCGGCAACGCTCAAAATGTGAAACATTACACTTTGAAGGTGGAGGAGAGTCTGTCTCATGATGTCGGCGCATATACGCAGGGGCTCTTTTTTTACGAAGGAGAGCTCTATGAGTCTTGCGGGCAATATGGCGAATCTTCATTCCGCAAGGTGGACCTTGCTACCGGCCAGGTGCTCAAAAGGATCAATTTCGACAGGAAATACTTCCTTGAGGGTGCTTGTGCACTAAAAGGCCGTATATATATTCTTACCTGGCAGGAGAATGTCTGCTTTGTGTATGATGTAAAAACAATGGAACTCATAGGCTCGGTACGCTATATGGGAGAGGGGTGGGGGCTGACTACTGACGGTAAATACCTGATAATGAGCGACGGCACATCCTCGATTACTTTCCGTAATCCCGATAACTTCAAGGTAGAAAAACAGCTTGCTGTGACACTTAACGGAAAGCCTCTGCGCTTTGTAAATGAGCTGGAGTACATAAATGGCGAGATCTGGGCCAATGTTTATGGCAGCGATGCAATAGTGACCATAAATCCTTCCAGTGGGGTAGTAACGGGCATGATTGACTGTCGCAATCTTCTGCATCGCACTTTGCGTAAACCATCCACAGATGTGCTCAACGGTATTGCTTACAATGATCAGGACGGCACTATCTGGCTCACAGGAAAATATTGGCCGAAAATCTTCCGCGTAACGCTCGTGGAGGGCAAAAAATAGAAAGTTTCCCCTTTAGGGGTCTTTGACATAGATTTATTAACAATCGGGGGTGCTCCCCTTGCGGGGGCTGAGAACACACCCACTAAACCTGATCCGGATAATACCGGCGTAGGGAGGATTTTTATGAAAAAAACATTGATTTCAGCAGCATGTCTGCTGCTTTGTGCGCTCTCAACCGCACAGCAATTGGCACATAACATTGTGCCGGATTCAGACGAATCACACAAGCATTACACCATCGACAGTACCATCGTAACCGCCTCAAGGGCGCAATCCGGTACACCTGTCACATCCACCGAGATCAAGAGAGAGGAACTCTCAAAAGCGGGCACCATGACCTCACTACCGATGCTTCTCTCGCTGCAACCCTCTGTGGTGGCTACAAATGAAGGAGGTACCGGTCTGGGCTACTCAAAAATGAGGGTAAGGGGCAGCGATGCCACCCGCATCAATGTCAATATCAACGGTATTACGCTCAATGACGCCGAATCGCAGGTGGTTTTCTGGGTAAATATTCCGGGTATAGCCGGATTTCTTGAATCGGTGCAATTACAGAGGGGCGCAGGCACTTCGGTCAATGGATCGGGTGCTTTCGGTGCAACTCTAAATATGAGCACTCTGGGTGCGACTGAGAAACCTTATGCCACAATAGAACTCTCCGGAGGCTCCTGGCTTACCGGCAGCGCCACTCTCGGTGCCGGTACGGGAAGAGGCAAGAGCGGACTCTCATTCGATATGAGGTACTCCTACAACACCACTGAGGGCTATATTCGCAACGCCTTTGCGCGGCTCCACTCAGCTTATGCCACTTTGGGCTGGTTGCGCGGTTCCAACTCAGTTAAGCTTAACTGGATCCTCGGCAAACAACGCAGCGGCATAACCTGGGAGGGTGCTCCGGCGGATATGTTGGAGAGAGACCGAAGGTATAATCCTGCGGGAGAATACACTGATGATTCCGGTAATGTGCGCTATTATGACAATGAGATTGACAACTATCTCCAGAATTATCTGCAGGCTATCTGGGTGCACCAGTTCAATCCGCACCTCTCCCTGAGTACCACTCTGAATTATACCCGCGGTGACGGTTATTATGAGAACTATAAAGCGGGGAAGAAGTATTCCGACTATGGATTGCAGGAGCAGACGGTGGGTGGAGTCCGTTATAAGCGAAGCGATGTAATAGTCCGTCAGCAGATGGGGAACAATAGTTTTGCCGCAACAGCCAATCTAAAGTACAGCGGAGAGGGTTTTTTTCTGCTTGGCAATCTTTCCTGCTCGCTCTATGATGGTGATCATTACGGAAATCTAATCTGGGCGAAATACAATGAGAACATTCCGGAGGATTGGAAGTGGTATCTCAATCGGGGTTTAAAAAGGGATATTTCCGGCTTTGTGAGGGGCGAGGGAGCCATGATCGGTGGCAGGTTGCATCTTTACGGTGATATTCAGTATCGTAATGTCGATTATACGCTTTCAGGTATTGACAAGGATTTTGTTGCTTTGGACAAAGATTTCGTCTATAATTTTTTCAATCCTAAAGGGGGATTTTCGTGGAATTTTAACCGCCGTTCGGCAGCCTATGCATCTCTGGCGGTAGCACATAAGGAGCCTTCGCGCAGCGATATCAAGGAGGCGATCAAGGCAGGAGAGGGGGAGAGGATTCTTCCGGAGCGGATGCTGGACTGGGAGTTCGGCTACAATTACACTTCGCCTGTTTTTGCCTTTTCGGCAAATATCTACCTTATGGAGTACCGCAATCAGTTACTTGAGACGGGCAAAATTTCAGAAACCGGATACAGGATTAAGGAGAATGTGGAGCGCAGCTACAGACGAGGTGTAGAACTCTCTGCCGGCTGGCAGGCACTGCATTGGTTGAGGTTTGACGCCAATCTGGCATTGAGCCGCAACCGCATAAAAGAGTGCAATCTTTGGGTGGACAGATATGACAATCCCGACGAATGGAATCCCCTGCCACAGGCAGTGCAGCATATTGAAAATGGAGAGATCCTGATGTCTCCGCCTATAGTCGGAATGGTTATGGTTACCTGGACTCCTCTGGACAAACTCTCATTCTCCCTCCGTGGAAAATATGTCGGAAAGCAGTACTATGACAACACCTCTTGTGAGGAACGCTCCTTGCCGGCCTATACTGTATTTTCGGCAGATGCACACTATACCTGGAAAAATATCGGTATTTCGATCTATCTAGACAATTTACTAAATCGCAAATATGTGGCCGATGCCTGGGTCTATCGAGCCTCTTTTGCGGACGGAAGTGCCGACTATATTGAGGCGGGATTCTTCCCTCAGGCGGGATTCAATTTTATGGTTAAACTTGAATATAAATTTTGAAAAATGGCTTGTCTTAAGGCCATGAGTGGGACAAGTAGTAGCGCAAATGACCGCAAGTGAGGCAGTTTTGTTGGATTCTTCAAAATAATGGCTATATTTGTATCCCCAAATCCGGTGCCTTGGATGAGTGGCTTAGTCAGCGGTCTGCAAAACCGTTTACGGCGGTTCGAATCCGCCAGGCACCTCAAAAGAGAATAGCGACCACCGGTCGCTATTCTCTTTTGAGGTGCAGTCGCTCCACTTCGTTTCGCTCCTTATCTACCCCTCCTTTTAATAGTTCCCTCAGGGAACCAAAGCAGCGCAGAAGCGCTGCGAGGTCGCTTCACTCCGAATAATTGTGCTTATCAGGTACCCTTCCCTAAAAATGTAAGCTTCCCCTTTTTGTAAGCTTCCCCTTTTTAGGACAGCTTGCAATTAGACTGCTAATATAGTGTTTTTATTTTTTTGCGCATGATGTTATAGTAGTTGATTGATTTCAGATAGGCCACCGG
>JAAZEZ010000014.1 GCA_012511975.1 Bacteroidales bacterium
ACATCATCCAACGTGAGCAAGGCTGTTTGCGATATATCAAAGATACGAAATGTAGTCAATTCACAACTGGAAGCATAAACACAACCATAAAGCAAGCGCTGTTTGCGATATATCAAAGATACGAAATGTAGTCAATTCACAACACCATGCTCGGACAGATGACAGTCAATAGCGCTGTTTGCGATATATCAAAGATACGAAATGTAGTCAATTCACAACGAGGGCGGAGTTTGAACTCGACACCCCTATGCTGTTTGCGATATATCAAAGATACGAAATGTAGTCAATTCACAACATTTTAAGAGTGTTTAACATACTGATTAACGCTGTTTGCGATATATCAAAGATACGAAATGTAGTCAATTCACAACGAACGGCATTGAATTGCTTGCTATTTATAAGCTGTTTGCGATATATCAAAGATACGAAATGTAGTCAATTCACAACCACTGTAGTCACCTTCTTGAGATATGCCACGCTGTTTGCGATATATCAAAGATACAGTGGCAAGTATTAGACCGGGTAGGATTTGAATCGACGATTTGGCATGTGGGCCATTTGTATTAACCTGGTTTTGATTAATTCCCAGTTTAGTTTAGAACCGATAAGGTCTATTGATTCGAGGTTAGTTATGTCGTCAAAGAACGTGAGACTTTTTATGACATGTATTGTATCGTCTATTCCAGAGAATTTAGAGAACGTATCAAGCATTTCCTTGAGTGATTCGTGTTTTGAAAGGTAGGCAATATCTATAAAGTCTTTCATTCTGCTACCATCTGAGGATATAGCCAGTAGTTTCATGGCGGCAATGTCCCTAAAGTCCAATAGTCTTATTCCTCCCTTAGTGATTATGGGAAGCGTATGGTGACCAATTGTCTTTATAAAATCTACCTTTATTTCACTTTTCGTTGTTTTGATTGTTCCAATTAGGGTATTAGTACCATATTTTCTGGTTATGAAGCCATATTCATCTTGGAGATAATGCATAAGGGAGAGGAAGTCGAAATCTTGTTCGGTGAAAAGATCAAGGTCTACACTTTTCCTATGCCCAATCTGAAGCGCAAGCGCTGTACCGCCAACGAGGTTGAAACTAGAGAGTTTCTCGTCTTCCATTAACCTTTTTAGTAGTTTTAAAGTGCCTTCCTCGACTGTTTCCTTTTGTAACATAACATTTCTTCCTTATCTATGCCGAATAATAGGGAGGCCCAATTTGCCTCTTTAGGGTTCATTGAGGGAATTTTTTTGACGATTTCTGCGACTTTCTGTGGCCCTCCGTAGATGTTGTATAGGGCATAGTAGTCTTCTTTTCTGCCAAGTTCAAGGACGCGGAGAACCGCTATTGTAGAGAGTTTTTCCCAGTCAGGATTATCCATATTGTAATCCCAAAGCAGCGAACGGGGATACTTACAATCTGTGTGTTTCTCCCAGTCGTCAAGGAAAGTCAGTCGTGTATGATTTTGATGTGATGTCATGTTTAAATTAGATGAAACTTCTTTAACCATTTGGAGTTTCTTCCATTCACAAATTTACACATAATTGTTTGATACAGCAAGTTTTGAAGCCGAAATAGTTAGTATTGATATAAATTAATAACGCTTGACAGAAGGCGTCTGCGACCGCATTTCGGATTTTATCAGGGAGACGTTAGTATCGTTAAATTTATGACTCAAGGTCTTGGTTCAATAATATGTGTGTGTCCTACTTTTTTCCTATTTTTGCAGTATGAAAAGAGCAATTTTAATGGTGGTGGTGCTTATTATGACGGTGGGTGCTGCTGCGCAGGAAAGATATCAGAAAGTAATTCCTCCTCGGCGTTACGATGAGGCTAATAAAGGAGTGAAAGTGAGACCTTTAGCTGTATTATTCGGGGATTCGATTACCGATGCCTGGCCTATAATGAGCCCGGATTTTTTTACCCTTAACAATCTGATTGGTAGAGGCATAAGCGGGGAGACCACCTCTGACATGCTGGTGAGATTACAGAAGGATGTGGTGGGTCTGAGACCCAAATATGTAGTTATTCTTGCGGGAACAAATGATGTTGCGATGAACGATGGGCCGATCTCTCTGGAGCATATCCTCGACAATATAATCTCAATGTGCCAGATTGCCAAGGCCAATCGCATCCAACCCATACTCTGCTCTGTGCTGCCGTCTTACCTATACAGGTGGCGTACGGAACTTACCCCTGCTGAGGAAATAATAGAGCTGAATGAGATGATCCGTGCCTACGCAAAAGGTGCCCGTATTCCTTATGTGGACTACCATTCGCAAATGAAAGATGAGCGCAACGGACTTCGTGAAAATCTCGGCCCTGATGGTGTCCACCCCAATCTCGAGGGTTATCGGATTATGGAGGAAATTTTGATTGACTACCTCAAGTAGCATGAAACCTCAAATCACTATCCGCCAGGCGACTAAAGAAGATATCGCTCTTATTCGAGAAATGGCACAAATAATATTCCCCTACACATACGGGAAAATGCTCTCACCGGAGCAGGTAGACTATATGATGGAGTGGATGTATTCTCCGGAAAATATTGCTGCCGGATTGGATTCGGGACACGAATACTTTATTGTGGGAATGGAAGGGGAAGTGGTGAGCTATGCGGGAATTGCGCCTCAAGAGGATGACCCGGACGGCACCAAGGTATTTGAATTGATGCGTCTATATATCCTTCCGGAATATCAGAAAACCGGACTTGGCAAACTATTGTTCGAGCACGTTTGTGACCATATTAGAAGCAAGGGCTTCAAAAAGTGCAGAATGATGCTACATGTTAATCGCGACAATCCGGCAGTACGGTTTTACCTACATCAAGGGATGCAAATCCTTTATAGTAAGGACTTTGATATTGGTCACAATTTCTGGATGAATGACCATATTATGGGTATTGACCTCTGAGATTATATCTCTATTAGCTCATATCCACGAGAACCCAGACCAATTTCTTCAGCGTAGCCAGTAACGAAAGAAGCACTGCGAGTCGTTCGCAGTGCTTCCCGGATGTTTAACCATTTAATAAATGACTCAGCAAAAAATCATTTTTCCTTCATCATTTTGTTGAGTTTTCGCAATTTGAATGAATAATAGATAGTGTAACAACCTAAAACAATAAATGTTACAGCTGTCCAGATAACTACGTTAACGCCTGCGAACACGGGATTCCAGAGCAAAATAAACGATAACAACAAACCCAACACAGCATTGACCATCAGCGAACCCCAATCCAAGATACCGTACTCTTTCATATCATAAGCCGTAACCATACCCGATATAGAGCGGAATAGCAGGGTAAAGCCCACATAATAGGGTAAAGTGGCCATTGTTATGCCTGGATTGAGCAACATCAAAATACCGACGATCGCACTCAATATTCCCAAAGCCAACGACCAACCCCAGTTATAATCTCTATTGCCCAGGGCAAAAACAACTTCTGTAATTCCGTTAATGAGAAATCCCAAAACAAATACGATGGATAGAGCTGCGTAAGAGGTTAATGGTGTAGCAAATGTCCAAATACCCATGACAACAAAAATTATCCCCACAATTAGCATCAAATACCACCGTTTAATGGTTTTTTCAATTTTCTTAAATGTTCTTTGTATCATAATTATATTGTTTTAGTATTAGTTTTCTAAAATATTCATAAATTCTTCGCCTGTAATAGTCTCTTTCTGAATCAGATATTCGGATAGCTCATGCATTTTTGCTTCATTTTCGCGAATAATCTTCTTTGCTTTTTCGTGTGCATTTTTCACAATGGAAAGTACCACTTCATCCACACGAGCGGCCGTTTCAGCAGAACAACTCAACGATGTATCGCTGCTCAAATAAGGATTGTTCACTGTCTCCAAGGCTACCATATCAAACTCTTTGCTCATTCCGTAGCGGGTAACCATAGCACGGGCAAGTTTTGTGGCTTGCTCAATATCGTTTGATGCACCGGTAGTAATTTTATTGAAAATCACCTCTTCAGCGGCGCGTCCTCCGGTGAGTGTGGCTATTCTGTTTTCCAAATCCTCTCTGCTATATAAGTTGCGTTCGCCTTCATCAATCTGCATGGTGTAGCCAAGAGCTCCCGATGTACGGGTGATAATGGTGATTTTGTGTACCGGAGCCGAGTGCGACTGCTTTGCGGCCACCATTGCATGTCCGATCTCGTGATATGCAATAATGCGTTTCTCTTCATCGGAAATTACTTTTCCTTTGCGTTGTGCTCCCGCAATAACGGTTTCTATACTCTCTTCCAAATCATTGGTAGTGATACTGCTGCTATTGTTTCTGACAGCTCTTAAAGCAGCATCATTTACAATATTTGCCAATTCGGCACCGGATGCACCCGATGTGGCACGTGCAATCAAATCCAGATCAATCTCTTCGTGCTTTACTTTTTTCAGGTGAACTTGCAATATGGCTTTTCGTCCCTCCAAATCGGGAAGTTCCATTTGAACCCGGCGGTCGAATCTACCCGGACGAAGCAATGCTTTGTCAAGACTCTCAGGACGATTGGTAGCAGCCAGGATAACGACTCCTTTTCTTCCGTCGAAACCATCCATTTCCGTAAGCAATTGGTTAAGTGTCTGTTCGCGTTCATCGTTGGTGGTCATTCCGTCACGCCTTTTACCGATGGCATCGATCTCATCTATAAAAATAATGCAAGGTGCCTTTTTGTTAGCCTGACTGAAGAGGTCCCGTACTTTGGCGGCACCCATTCCAACGAACATTTGAACAAACTCAGAGCCGGAAAGGGCAAAGAAGGGTACTTTGGCTTCACCGGCGACTGCTCTTGCTATCAGCGTTTTACCGGTTCCCGGAGGCCCTACCAGCAGTACTCCTTTGGGCAGCGCGGCGCCTATTTCGCCGTATTTCTCAGGATTATGCAGAAAATCGATTATTTCGCCGAGGGACTCTTTAGCTTCATCTTGTCCCGCAACATCGGCAAAGGTGGTTTTTATCTCATCTTCAGCATAGATTTTCTCTTTATTTTTTCCGAAACTCATATAGTTCCCATCCATTCGTCCGCGCATCGATTTCATGGCACTTCTCCACAAGAAGAAGAAAATTGCTCCTGGGAGTTGGCATCATCCATTTTCCCCACTTGATAAATGGCATCTTGCTGATTGCCTTATCGGTCAACGGTACCATTGGGCGTGGTAAAGAAAATTTTATTTCCGTCAATATTGACCTTTTTGACTAATGACGAATCAACTTTATTTATAAAATTGCTATAAGTCGTGGGAATGATCTTCGGTTTGAACAGAAACGGGAAGACAAAAGAGTTAAGAAGCAGTAGCAGAGCAAATGTCCATAGTAAACTTCTCCAATTAACATTAGGACTCTGTGAAGAGTTTTCGGGAGTATTATTATTGTTCATTATTTAATATTTGTTATTGTTTAGCATTATATCAGGTTCTTCATTACGTAAAATAATGGAGAGCAAATAATGTGCGATTCACTATATAAATATAACAATAATAACGAACGTATGTGCATTTCTTTGGCTAAAATCGCACAATTTTCTACAATATGTCCACAAAAGATTTTTTCTCTCTAAGAGATCTTAAATAACTCTTCTCTAAGGGGTAAAAATAGAAATAATCTGAATGAACTTCTCACAAACGTATCATACCTTTGGAGTAGAGGCGGGTGGTACCGGAAATGAGGACGCGGTCGCCGCAATCTTCGCAATAAAGAGTGCCTCCGCGGGGCGAAATTTGTTTGGCGGTCATAACGCGTTTGCCAAGACGTTCACTCCAATAGGGGATAAGCGTACAATGGGCCGAGCCGGTTACAGGATCCTCCAAAATGGTGCTCTGCGGGGTAAAGAAGCGGGATACAAAGTCAACTTCGGGCTCTGATGAGGGGGCGGAAATGATCACTCCACCCGGATCCATATTGACCATATCAAAGAGGTTGCGGTCGATCTCTATATCTTCGATCTGCTGTTGTGATTGATATATTAGCAGGTAGTCGCGTTCTTTTAATACTTCCAGTGGCTTGATACTTAAAGAATCATACGTCTCTCTTGGGAGTGTCGCGGGCAGTGCAGGTCGGGAAGGGAAGTTGAGCGTAAAGAGGTCATTATCCACAGCTACTCTCAATTCTCCGCCGGCGGAGGTAAAGAGTATCTCATCTATGGGCTTATCTGAGTCTCTTGCGATGATGAACGCTGTCGCAAGAGTGGCGTGACCGCAAAGATCCATCTCGATGTCGGGGGTAAACCAGCGTATGGAATAACCCTCCGTGTAGCTGTTTTTTATGAAAAATGCGGTTTCAGCCACCCCATTTTCAGCTGCTATTTTAAGCATCAAATCATCTTTGAGCCAATTGTCAAGCGGTATTACGCAGGCGGGATTGCCTTTGAAAATCTCGTCAGTAAAAGCATCGACATGATAAGAGTTAAGTATCATAGTCTATAAGTTTTGTTGTTTGTTAAAACAGCGTTTTTTCTTCATTCAAATTGACCTGTACAATATCGTTGTCTTTGAAGTACCAGATATATCCGGTAACTCCCGGAAGGCCGATTTGCTCAAGATTCTTCATATAGTCGCACACCTGCTTGCGGTATTTTGCGTCATCGTGTTTTCCGAACTTATAATCTATCACAATTGTTTCATTTTCTCCTATAAGAATCCTGTCGGGGCGTTGTGTCTCTCCGTTTTTAATAAGTATCTCTTGTTCGTTAAGTGTATCGTAAGTACCATCAAACCAGTGCCTGTCTGCTACTGATTTTATTCTTTTAGCGAGAAAATTCTTCGCCTCCTCTCGTTCAGACACCTTTAGGTCTCCCTGGATGACTGCCCTGTTTACAGCCTTCTGCAGGTCATCTATTGTGCGAATTTCTGATAGTATATCGTGGAGTACCAGGCCTTTGATACGGGGACTCTCCAAAGGATCCTTTTCAAATTCAAAAAAGTCGCGCGATCGGAATGACTGCTCGAGTCTGTCACCAATAGGGATTGAACGGAATGATTTGACCTTATGTGGGGTGATGCCTTTCCCGATGACTTCAATCTTCTCCTGTCTTCCCTTTTCCTGCTCTGAGGCAATTTCAAGAGCCTTGTAATAGCGCCAGTTGCCATTATTTGCGCGTAATTCAAAACAACCATCACTACACTCCTTCATCTTTCCACTTTCAGCCTGTTTCCTGACAAAAGAGCTGAGTTTATAGGCCATATTCTCCTCCTCGGATAGATCAGGCGAATAGATTACCATCTCGAAATAGGCGCGTGTCATTGCCACATAAGCGATGTTCAGGGTATCTATATGGGTCTCTTTTTTCTCTTTCTCAAACTCTTCGTCGAAGTCCGTGTATCCTTTGGTCGTGTATCTTACAGGAACCAGGCCTATCTCTTTGAGCTTTTTCTCTTTTGGTATGCACCATAGATAGGGAGCAAAAAGACCGGTTTTGACAGTGGTCTTTTCTTTGAAAAATGGGATCATGACCGCTTTAAAACCTGGTCCCTTCGCTTTGTGTATTGTCATTACACGCACAGCAGTTTGGTCGGCGGAGGAATTGATTTTTACATTCTGACCACTTTCCTCCCACCACTCCAGAAATGCAGGCAAATCGGATCCATTACGCGTCATAAATCTATTAACCTCACCCAGAAATGCTTGTACAAACTCAATCTCATACTCCGGTATCTCATAATAAATACTTCTGAGCATCACCTCACAACTTTCATAAAGTGAGAGAGCTTTCAGATTATCTCTCTGATCCTCGTTAAATAGGGCAGTAAATATAGCCTCACAACCCTCTTTAAGTGGCATTTCTGCTAATTCCTTAATGGTTAAATCGCCTATATTGCTCTCCTGATTCTCCGTAAAAAGAGTTTTGAGCATCAGCTGGTTAACCTGGTCATCCGGATTGTCCCGGTATTTAAGGAGTGACACAATCTTGAGGACTGCCCTGGAATATCCAAGCACCAGCACTTCTTCAGTGACGACATTGATCCCTTTTGAAATCATTTTATCCACCACCATTTTTCCTTCATTGTTGGTGCGGACAAGTATCGTGATGTCGCGTAGCTCATATCCATCGTCTGTAAGCCGTGCTATCTCGCCAAGATCATTGACATCGTCTGCTTTGCCTGCAAGTGCATCCAGAGCCTCCTGCATCCAGGCTTTTTTATCCTCTTTATCGACTTCAAAAACTCTAACTTTAACAGCTCCTGCATCATAGCGGTTGAGGTTGCCTTTGTTAATATTTCTATTGGGCATTTTCTGATAGCAATCTTTGTATACCTTATTTGCCTCCTCGAAGATTTCCGGTTTCATAGAACCATCATTCTTCTCTGCGATGCTATGAAAGAATTTACTGTTAAAGCCCACTATCGTATCGGCGCTTCGCCAATTCTCCTTTATATCCTCGGGAGTGACCCCTTTAACCTCCGGGAGATTCCTCAGAAGAGAGGAGTCCGAGCCTCTGAATCTGTAGATACTCTGCTTGACGTCTCCTACAATAAGATTGTCATTGCTATTGGCGATGTTGTTGTCGATCAGAGGCTCGAAATTTTGCCATTGTAGCTTAGATGTATCCTGAAATTCGTCCAGCAATATATGGTCAATTCTGTTCCCGATTCTTTCATAGATGAAGGGAGTGTCGCTCCGGTCAATTATTCTGTTTAGGATGTCAGCCGTGCTGCTGAGAAGGACAAGATTATTTTCCTTGAGATATTTGTCCAGTTCTTTGAAAATGTCGGTTGTGAGTCCCAGGAGATAGATGTTTTTTCGAATAGTTTTTGCCGTGTTGTATGTGATAAAATGGTTGTCGAAGTAGGACTTTAAATTATCAGATAGCTTCTGGAGGTCATCTAAATAAGTGTCTTTATAATACTGATATATCTCTTTTTCTTGTTTATTTGTGCCGGCATAGCACCATTTTGAAGCATTGTGGAATGAATCGCAATACAGTTTTCCTCCGGAGTTTTCATATATGCCATGGATAATTTTTTCAAATCCATTTCTTGCTGACCTGTCGTCAACTCTCATTTTTGCTATGATTCCATTTACACGATCATATTCGGTAATTATATCCTCAGCCAGCACCTTTGCTTCATTTTCGAATTTTGTTGTGATTGTACTGATATCCTGCAGGAACTTTTTTATTTCTGTTTTTGGATCTTTACCGGAACCATCATCAACCCTATAAAGAGATCCCGCTTCGCCTCTTTTTTTGATAAGAAAATCCTCTTTGTAGAATAGGTCCGAAAATCTATAGAGCTCTTTGCGCACATCCCAGGAACGGCCCTCATCAATAACGCTGCGCGAGTAATCTACAAGCCATTTCAACAAAGTTTTATCCTGATCATCCCCGAGAGAGTCCATCATACGGTCGATCGCCTCTATGGTAGCACCTTCTGAGTCAAGTTCCACATCGTATGAGCCATATTCTCCCAATTCCCTTGCAAAGGTCTTCATTACCAGCTGGAAAAACCTATCAATTGTACTTACATTAAAGCCGGAATAGTCGTGAAGAATCTCTTTCAGGAGCTTCTCTGAATCATTATCCCCTTTTGCAGCTTTTAAAAAGAGTTTCTCCAGTATGCGCTCTTTCATCTCATCAGTGGCCTTGTTGGTAAAGGTTACCGCAAGGATGTTTCTATGTGGATGTGGATTGCCGGCGCCATAGCTCTTTTCAAGCATCTTTAGGTAGGTCTCAGTCAGTTTATGCGTTTTACCTGCACCTGCAGAAGCTATAATAATCTTAGGGTTCTGTTTTGTCTTGCACATATTGGGTAGGTTTTACAAGATTTTACAAATGTTTTGGTAATTGCAGTAACGGCAGGCACCAAATTCTCCGTCATCAAAAGTTATGGCTTTGAAAGGTACTTTTTCATCGAATATCTCCTTAATTTTCTCCTTTACTTTATCCTCAAATTCATTCATGATCTCCTTTGTGAGCCCCTCCTGAGAGCGCAAGCCCTTATTTTCGTGGAAATGTCTTAGCGCAAAGACAGCAGGTAGGATATTGTCTCCATTTTTTATATCAGGCTGGTGCAAATAGAGCATTTTATAGAGTAAAAGCTGGAATGAAACCGAGTTTTTAACGCAAGAGCCATTTTTTTCTTCTTTGAAAAGTTTTGGTATCGTATCATTGGGTTTGGCTCCCTTTTCATCGCGCATTTTTCCATCCACACTCCCCGTTTTGTAATCTATGATCCTTATCTTACCGTTCTTTTCATCAACCCTGTCGATGGAGCCTTTGATCTTCACAGTGCCGATATTGTCAACAGCCATTAGATACTCGATTTTCATTTCAGCTGCCATAAATGTGAAAGGAGTATACTCTTCATCTATTTCGAGGGTTTTATCCACAAAATCAGCGATCAATTCGAATACTATTCTTTCCTGTCCGGAGAGATCGTCATAACTGACGGTGTTATTTGCATAGCTATATCCCCGTTTTTCCCTTGCTTTGGCAAATCCTTCAAGTATCAGTCTCTCAATCTTCGTTTTGTCCTTTTTTAAACCTTCTATCTGACTTTTATTCCATTTCACCCCGCAAAATTTCTCATCCGGCAAATAGAGCTTCTCCATCACATAGTGAAAAATTGTACCGAATTGTGCTCCGTCCACCTCTTCCACCACTTCATCCTCTTCGCCGATTCCTTCTACGTGTTTGAGGTAGAACAATCTTTGGCATTTGAAATAATCATTGAGAGTGGAGGCGGAAAAACTGCCGTTGAAATCGCAGTCAGGCCTCTGAATGTACTTTTCACGCAGTTTCGCCATTATAGCTGGACCCTTTTCGATATCCAGGTTGTTCTCCTCCCTGCCTTTCATGTTGTAGGAGAGTGCCAGCTGCGTAATATCCAGCCTCCTTTTTCCATCCTGCGGTATATTGTATCCATATTTAAGTTGGTGAATATAACGGCTCGGTTCTCCGACTTTAGTGCCCTCAGTGCGGGAGTCATATATGAGCCAGATTTTTTCCGCCCGGCAGATACTGCGGTAGAAATGGTATGCGGAGATGGAGTCCTGATACTCATAAGTGGGGAGGCCGAACCCAAGCCGGATATTATATGGTATAAAGGAGTTGCTCACATTTGATGAAGGGAAGATACCCTCATTGCAGGAGAGGATTATCACATTTTTAAAATCGAGCGCTCTGGTCTCCAGAGGTCCCATAATCTGGATGCCTTGCAGAGGTTCACCCTTGTAGGGGACTGAGAGCACTGAAACGATTTGCTTTAAGATCCGGAAATAGGTCTTAATATCATCTATTGGAAGATTTAGGTCCGAGATACGTTTGACCGTCCTCAGGTAGTGGTATGCAGCCTCTCTGTCTATGCCGGTTAGATGTCTCTGAATAAGTAAAAGAATATTCTCGAGCCAATTACCAATGTTTTTGGTGTCGGGAGTTGTGCTGAATATTGCCTTGAATAACTCATTTTCAATGAATTGTTGCTCGCCGGTCTCAATCGGTTGCTCGTCAATGTCGGGTTGCTGTTGATCGCCCTCAAATGGTTGCTTGTAGCTCTCAAGTGCATCCGGATTGATATATATGAGGTTTCTGCCTATAATCTCATCCTTGATGCTCTTAAGTCCCTCTTCAGGGAGTACAGCTGTAAGGAAGGGATGGCTGAGAAGCGCAATGACGCTTTTATGGTGAAATGAGACCCCACCACTCTTATTTGGACGAGTTTTTTTGTGAAGCTCCTCCAGTTGGGAGACAAATGTGGCAGTGTGTGAGTTGATCAATGGATAACCCATCGTGACATTGACCTTATCAACGCATTTCGGAATGGAATTGAGCATTGGATGGAGCAGACTTTCATCGGGTAGAACTATGGCGGTCTCTTCAAGGTCAACGTTTGGGCGAAGAGTCCCATTTTTATCACAGTAAATACCTTCCAGTATTTCCGTCACATATCTCGTCTGACCAACTGCTGAGGGGACACTCACAATATTAATTTTTCCAGGTCCTACATCATCACGAAGGGGTTCAAGGGGTGTCCCGTAAGGCTTAATGATAGCTTTTTGGGCAAACTCCACGACATTTCCGTAGGGTGTTTTCTCCTCGCCTCTGTACCGACGCATAAACTGCGATGATTTGTTGGCTTCGTCAGTGAGAATATCTCCATAATAATCCCAGATAAAATCTACCTCAATCCCATTCCCGGGTTTATTAAGTTGCCTAAAAAGCACCTTTTCACACTCATTCAGGGCGTTTAGACCTACGAAAATTATTTTATCGTATTTGCGACATTTGTTTAAAATCTCTTCTTTTCTCTCTTTTTCCTGCGGCTCTGCAATCTCTTCTTTCAGCGATTCTGCAACCTCTCTATACATCATTCCCTCATACATCAGATTTTTTTCCTTCAGAGCTTCGCTGAATCGGGTGTAGAGTTTGTACAAATTATCCCAAATGGTGGAAAATTCCCCCTTGATATCTATTTTATCCCTCTCTTCGTTCTCTTTCTGCTCATCATTTTCGGCATCCTCCATACTCTCTTCTTTATCTCCATTATCCTCCTTCTTTTTACTAACTATATCCCTCTTTTTGCTATGAGTCCAACTTGTGTAGAACTCCTTTATAGCTCTTTTCTGCTCTTCACTCAAATAATCGTTCTCTTCTGCCGTAAGCTTTTGAAGATCTCCGATATTGGTGAAAAGTTTCTCAGCATCGACCAGATATTTGTCGATATCATCAAAATCATTCAGAAACACATCTCCCCAATAAACAAACTCGTCAAATGTATTCTGTACCTTCTCTCCCTGATCTTTAAAAAGCTCCGCGTACTCCTGATACAAAATGTAGAGCGCTTCAATCTTATCACCCAGTTGTCCACCGGAAAGTTCGAGAAACAAGTCATTAATTGTAATCATCTTCGGTGCAAAAAGAGCCTTGCCCTCCATGCATTGGGTCAGATACTTCCTGAAAAAGATAGATGAGCGCCTGTTTGGGAATACAAAACAGAGCTTATTGATTTCGCTTTCATGTTCTTGATAAAAATGGCGTGCAACGCAATAAAGGAATTTATTTTCCATACTTTTCCTGTTTTACAATATTATATATCATACGGCGAGAAATATTTCGTATAAACTACAAATATACGATTTTAAGGCGATAAAAGTTTTGTATATTTGCGATAACCTATCAAGGGAATAAAATGAGACTTACGTTCGGTTATAGGGATACGGTTTGCGAAATTATTGAAGGCAGGGGTTTTATTGCTTCAGTCGGCAATCTCGTTGGTAAGGAGCGCAATGTGCTGGTCGTTACCGATAGCGGAGTTCCCGTACAATATGCCAAATCAGTGCTTGCGGAATTTTCAAACGCCTCTCTTCTGACAATTCCTCAAGGGGAAGAAAATAAGAACTTCAATACCCTTGAAACGATTATTGCTGCCCTCAGAGAACAAGAGATTGATCGATCAGGTGCGCTTATAGCGGTAGGAGGAGGTATGACGGGTGATATCGCCGGTTTTGCAGCTTCTTGTTACAATCGCGGAATCGATTTTTACAACGTGCCTACAACGCTGCTTGCCCAGACGGATGCCTCAATAGGAGGTAAGACTGCTCTCAATTTCGCTCATATCAAGAATATGGTCGGTACCTTCCACCATCCGAGAGGTGTCATTATCGATACGGATACCCTCAAAACCCTCAATGCAAGGCATCTTTACAGCGGACTGGCTGAGGTGATAAAGATGGCAGCCACTTCCGATGCTGCTCTCTTTTCCCTGCTTGAGTCGGATCAGCCCCTAAATGATACTCTGGATGAAATTGTTGCTGCTGCCCTGCGCATAAAGTGTGATGTAGTCCTTAAAGACCCTCTTGAGCAAGGCCTCCGCAAAGTCCTGAATTTTGGACACACCATAGGTCACGCCATAGAAGTTGCATCTGACGGCAAACTCTCTCACGGAGAATGCGTGGCGGCAGGTATGACCTATTTCTGTTCCGATGATATGCGCAAGAGGCTTGAAAAGATGCTGAAGAGATATAATTTGCCGATCAAATCACCATTTGCCGGTGCTGCGCTACTGCCATATATCTCTCAAGACAAAAAGCGCAAGGATGGGTTGATTACCACTGTTTATGTCGAATCCCCCGGTACTTTCGAGTTTAGAAAGATGACTCCCGAGGAAGTTGCGAGCCTGATTTCCTGAGTAAAAGTTTATGAAGTACAGTGACCTGGAATATGGACTTATAGGAGAAAAACTGGGGCACAGTTGGTCTCGTGAAATACATCATAAGCTCTCTTCTCGTCCATACGATTTGTGCGAAGTACCGAAAGACGAACTTGACCTGTTTTTTCGTCAATCGAGTTTCAGAGGCATAAACGTTACAATTCCCTACAAACAGGCGGTAATACCCTATTTGGATAGCATCTCCCCGGTTGCTGAGAGCATAGGTTCAGTCAATACGATAGTTAGAAAGAAAGAGGGCCTTCTGTATGGCTATAATACCGATTTTCCCGGATTCGATTCCCTTGCGAAGCATGCTCGTATAGCCTTTTCCGGCAAAAATATTCTCATTTTAGGTAACGGAGGTACTGCAAAGACCGTCAGTGCGGTGACATTGGCTGCCGCTGCAAAATCGGTTACATTTACCGTCAGGCAGGTAAGAGGGGAGCACCAGATACTTATACCGAAACTGGAACGCGATCCGCAGTTGCGCAATAAGCAGCAGATCATTGTCAACGCAACTCCGGTGGGTATGAGTCACTATGATGAAGAGAGACTGCTTGACCTCTCGATTTTTCCCAATCTCGAGGGAGTTC
>JAAZEZ010000015.1 GCA_012511975.1 Bacteroidales bacterium
ACGGAAATTTTCTCCGTAGGACTTTCAATCTGAAAAATCAAAATCAGCCGGTGCCTTTCAAAAAATGATAATGACAGCCAGCCGGATTGATAAGACTACCACAAAATTTCGATAAACTTCTTGTAATTATATTCTCTTGTTCTGTCTTGAACACTAAACAAGTCAACCAGCCACCAAATACCACAGCCACCTGCGGTAATGAGCTTTAAAACACCCAATCCAATATCACCGAGCATAAACCGATCAATACCAAGCTGGCCTAAAAAGATGGAAACTAGTAACATGACCGTTGGATTTTTGTATTCGTAAAAACGAATAAGATCGCTCTTCGAGTCCGGAGTAGCAGCCAGTCTCTCACGAATAGTCTGGATATTAGCAGAGGAGAAATATTCCCCTTTAATAGAAAGAAATGAGTCAATTTTTTGATTTTCCATAACGAAGCAATTAAGTGTTAGGTATAATATGTTAAATTCTTGTCCTTCAATGCATTGGCCTACCGGCCTCAGAATGTGCGAAGTTTTTCTATCAGGTTTAACTGCGAATTTGATGAAATTATTTGAAACTTCCAAATCTATTATCTCGTAACCCACTGGTTTGCACTACAAAAAGAGCGGCCTGAAAAAGATCAAATCAACTCTTTTCAGGCCGCCCATATATGTCTAACGATATAACTATAAATTTCCCGGTAAAAATGTGGTCAGAAATGCTCTCCTACGGATTCATCAAATCCGTATTAACAAATCTGATGATGTCGTAGATGGATTCTATGGCGGCGTCGGCGGGGCCGTCTGGTTCGATTAGCTTGGCCTTGTTGTAGGCATTGATTGCATCACCCCAAAGTTGCTGGCGGCGATAGATGCCGCCAAGCAGGTACCAGGCGTGTGCACAGCCGGGGTCTTTCTTCAAATAGTCGTTGAGGGAGTCGTAGGCCTTGTCTATCTTGCCGTCCCTCAGCAAAGTTTCTATGTCCTTCAATCCTGCCATATCATACTATTCCTGCAAATCCGATAAATGCCATTGCCATAATACCAGTGACTATCAGTGCGATAGGGACGCCTCTGAAAACCTTGGGAATATTGTTGAGATCAAGTTGCTCCCTAATACCTGCAAAAAGGGTTATTGCAAGACCGTAGCCGAGAGCACATGCCACCGTATAAACCACTGACTGACCGAGATTGAGCATATGGGGATCACTACCAAAGGTAAATTCATTGTTTACAACGAGCAATGCCACTCCAAGCACACAGCAGTTGGTGGTAATCAGGGGAAGGAAGATGCCCAGAGCCTGATAAAGCGCAGGACTGATTTTCTTGAGTATAATCTCTACCATTTGCACAAGACCGGCAATGACGAGAATAAAGCTCACTGTCTGGAGAAATTCTATACCAAGAGGCACGAGCACATAATACTGGAGCAGGTAGGTTGCCAAAGTTGAGAGAGCCATTACAAAAGTCACCGCAGCCGACATACCGAGAGCGGTATTTACCTTCTGGGATACACCTAAAAAGGGGCATATTCCAAGAAATTGCGACAACACAATGTTGTTGACAAATACGGCAGATATGATGATAATGATATATTCCATAATTATGCCTTTTTAGCGGTTACTGTTCTGAACAAAACTATGAGGTATGCTAGCACGATAAATGCGCCCGGAGCAAGGATAAAAGCGAGTATTCCATCTCCCTGGATGAATTTCCAACCGAATATAGAACCACTGCCGAGGAGTTCACGTACAAAGCCGAGAATGGTCAGGGCTATCGTAAAACCGAGCCCAACCCCGATTCCGTCACAAGCGGAGTCAATCACGGAGTTTTTATTGGCATATGCTTCGGCACGGCCCAGCACAATACAGTTTACTACAATCAGCGGAATAAATATACCGAGAGTCTCGTAAAGTGAGGGCAAGTATGCCTGAAGGAGCAGTTGCACTATGGTCACGAATGCTGCAATCACCACGATGTAAGAGGGTATGCGCACTTGTTCGGGGATAAGCTTTGCTATCGCAGAGATGGTCATATTGGAAAGTACGAGTACAAAGAGGGTGGCAAGTCCCATACCCATACCGTTAAGGGCCGATGTGGTGGTGCCCAATGTAGGACACATACCGAGGATAAGAACAAATGTTGGGTTGTTCTTGATTATGCCGTCAATTATCAGTTTCAATTTTCCCATGGTTACTGCTGTTTTTGAAGTTCAACAAATACCTTATGAGCTGTATCGACACCTTTGAGGAAAGCCCTCGAAGTGACGGTGGAAGCGGTAATAGCGTCAATCTCTCCGCCATCTTTGGTGACAGTAAGATTGGAAAAAGCAGGATTCTTTCCCACTATTTGTGTTCTGGTGGGGATTTCATCGGAAATTTTTGCACCTAGTCCGGGTGTTTCCGAATGAGAAATCACCGCTGTATTATAGATAGTGCCATCCGCCTTGAAGCCCACCATTATCTGAATGGGGCCTCCGAAGCCGGAGGTATTGACTTTTATGGCGTAACCGACGATAGTTCCGTCCATTTTAGCGGGATACACAACACTACCCTCTACCTTCATCATCTCTTCAGAGGGGTTGTTGTTACATTCGGGGACGACGGCCTTTATGGCATTGTTTATTTTTGCCAATTCCGCAGCCTCAATAGGAGCTTTTGTCACGGAATAGACAACCCCGAGCAGTGCGGAGCAAATGAAGCAGATAACCGATAGTGTTATCACCATATTTTTGAAAGATGATTCTTTAGCCATTTTTCACCTCCTTTGCGTATCTCCAGGGTTTACAATATTTATTGAGAAGAGGAACTGTCGTATTCATTATTAGAATTGCGAAAGAAATTCCTTCGGGATATGCTCCGAAATAACGGATAAGCACAGTGATGACACCAATGCCGATAGAATATATAACTATACCCTTGACCGACATCGGCGATGTGACATAATCGGTTGCCATAAAGATGGATCCAAGCAGCACGCCTCCGGTAAAGATATTGAACAAGGGACCTGTGTATATTTCAGGGTTGATCAGATTGAAAATCCCTGTCATCACAGCTATAGTGCCCACAATGATAAGCGGAATGTGAGGCTTGATAACTCTCCTGATAAGAAGATATACAAATCCAAGGATAAGCGCGAGCGCGGAAATCTCGCCAACCGAACCTCCTGCCTTGATGAAAAACATCTCCCTAAAGGTGAACTCATTTGCAGCAAAAATCTCGGGAAGTGTGAGTCCGGCTGCCAGGCCTTCCTTGGCAATCCCCAGAGGAGTTGCACCAGTGAAGGCATCCACGTCTGTCCTGAACCACGACTCGGGAATTGTCCAATCGGTCATTAGTGTCGGAAATGATATCAGCAAAAAGACACGTCCCACAAGAGCAGGGTTAAATATATTCTGTCCCAAACCGCCAAAAGTCATTTTGACAATTCCGATTGCTACGATTGCACCTATTACAACGAGCCACCAAGGGGAACTGGGTGGAAGGTTGAGAGCCAGAAGACAACCTGTAACCGTCGCAGACAAGTCATTAACGGTTACTTTTGTCTTCATTATAAATTTTTGGATTAAATATTCCACTAAAACACAGGAAATGACACCCACAAGCACCAACTTTATAGCAGAGAATCCAAAGAAATAGATGGAAACCAGCAGTGAGGGTGCAAGGGCTATCAGCACATCCCTCATCAGAGACTGAGTATTCTCCTTTACATGAAGGTGAGGAGCACCTGATACTAAAAGTCTTGCCATAGTTTACTTTTTTACAGATCTGTTACGCATTATATTCATAACCTCCGCCTTGCTTACCCTAATAATGTCAAGCAAAGGAATATGTGCAGGACAGGAGTATAGACAGCATCCGCATTCAATACAGTCATGGATTTTCTCCTTTTCGAGTTCATCATACATACCGCCGATGCGGGAAAGTTTATTGAGAAGATAGGGTTCCAGGCCCATAGGGCAGGCATCGATGCAGTTTCCACATCTGATGCAGTTTCCCTCCTCCTTTCTCTTGGTCTCAGCTTCGGTCAGAAGCAGTAAAGCAGAAGTCGCCTTAAGGGTGGATGCCTCGATATTTGCCACAGCTTTGCCCATCATAGGACCTCCGCTGACAAACTTAGCTGCATCACTCGGAGCACCTCCGATGGCATTGAGTATCTTCGAGAATGGAGTACCTACCCTCACAAGGAAATTTCTATGTTGGGGAACGCAGTTACCGGTGACGGTCACCACATTGTCAATAAGAGGTTTATTCTTCTGGACCGCCTCATATACAGCCAACGAAGTACCCACATTCTGAACTACCGCTCCCACTTCGATTGGAAGTGCTAATGAAGGCACTTTACGGCCGGTTAGTGCAGCAATAAGCTGTTTTTCGCCTCCCTGAGGATATTTCTTTTTGAGAGCAACCACCTTCATGTCGGGATAGTGTGATGCAGCTCGTGTTATAGAAACAATAGCTTCAGGCTTATTCTCCTCTATACCTATATAGCATTTATCTACTTTGAGAGCCTTCATCATTATGGCTGCGCCAATAACGATCTCATCGGGACGCTCTCTCATTATCCTATCGTCTGAGGTGATATAAGGCTCACATTCAGTACCATTTATAATAAGGTATTCGGCTTTTTTGTCCTTGGGGGGATTGAGCTTGACATGCGTCGGAAATGCAGCCCCGCCAAGTCCTACAACGCCCGCATTTTTGATTTTTTCAAGAATTTCTTCTGAAGAAAATGGGATTTCCCTTACTATATCTTTGCTTCTATTAATCTCTTCGCACCACTCATCGCCTTCTACGTCAATCACAATGTGCATAACGGGATTTCCTGCCAGGTCACCTTTCGGCTCCACTGCCTTTACCGTTCCCGAAACGGATGAGTGCACAAAGGTTGAAATAAATCCTGTAGGCTTACCTATGACCTGACCCACCTTGACCTTGTCCCCTTTTTGCACCACAGGCTCGGCCGGAGCACCCAGATGTTGAGCCATTGAAATGTAGGCTACATCCAGAACAGGAAATGTCTCGATATGTGCCTCGCGGGAGAGGTTGTTCTCTTGAGGATGGATACCACCTATTGAAAATGTACGTTTCATATCTGTTCCTCCCTAATTTTCATTTTTTACAACAGGATTCTGCACTTCTACCTTATTGGGCGTCACAGCCACCTTAAGGGGGAAATTGACTGCCCAAATGGCATTGGTCGGACACTCGTCAATACACTTACGGCAAAGCTTGCACTTGGAAGCGTCAATGTAGGCGAGATTATTTTCAATAGTAATAGCTTCGAAAGCACATACCTTAGCGCATTTACCACAGCCGATACAGCTCACTGAGCAGGCCTTGCGAGCAATCGCTCCCTTATCCTTGTTTGAGCAGGAGACATAAACCCTGCGATTTTTAGGACCCTTGGGACGAAGTTCGATGATGGACTTGGGACAGACTTTGACACAGGCTCCGCAAGCTACGCACTTCTCCTCGTCAACCTCAACTATACCGCGTTTTTCATCGAGGTGGATAGCATCAAACTTACACACAGAAACGCAGTCGCCCTTACCCAGACAGCCATACTTACAGCCGGTATCTCCGGAATAAAGCGAAGCCATAACCTTACAAGAGGCATACCCATCAAAACAGTTGGTCTTTGCGCGGTTGTCAAAGGTGCCGTGACACTTGATGACAGCCACTCTCGGCTCCGTTTTAACTGCTTCCTGACCAAGAGCTGTCGCTATTTTTTCCATAACTGCATCGCCTCCGACAGGACAGTAAAACGAACCAATGGATGAGGCCTTCACAACATCTTCAGCAAATGCGTGGCATCCGGCCAGACCGCATCCGCCACAATTGGCTCCGGGGAGCAAGGACTCGACTATGTCTACCCTCGGATCCTCTTCAACCTTGAACATTTGTGCCACCAGGTAGAGGACCACCGAAAAGAGCAGTCCGAGCACCACCAGACAAACAATCGTGTAAATAATCGTTGTAATCATTTGGATAGTTTTTCAATAGAAAAAGTAAAGTCTTTAGATATTTTGTTTTTTAATAGATAGATAAGAAAAAAATAGAACGCAAGAATTGCAAGTACACTAATTCCGGTAATGAGTTCGCTCACCCCGATTTTTGTTAAGATAAAAATTGTGGCAAGAAGCAACATCAGAGGTACGACTGAGGTAATCCAAACAGCTCTGGCACCAAGAGATGCCTTGAGAAGCACTTTCACCTCCTCTCCAACCTGATAATCGCAGGCCAGTGTTGATATTGATTGGGGAATATCGATAGTCTTGATGGATTCATCAGACGCGATGCAGACACCTTTAGCGTGACAAGCCGCACAAGCTGACTTGTTGAGAATCTCAACTGTAATAAACTCATTTGTAATTGAGGTCACAACACCCGGGTGCTCTATATTATTTGCTTTTACAGCCATTATTCCTTTTTAATAAGACTGGTCAAAGGATATTTGACACCTTCATATACACCTACTCGGCCATTTATCGCACCCACTGCAACGGGTGCCGAGAAGAAAATGGGAAGCTTGTTGGCATCATCGGAAAGCCAGATAAACACTTTTTCCTCACCATAGAAGACACTTTCTCCATCACCTTCGCCAAAGGAGAAGACAGAAGTTTCATCTTTATCTTTGGAACGATTTTTCTTGGGATTTACGGCAATAGCCAGCTTAATAGCATTGAAAGTACCCACCTTGGCTATTTTCTTCTTTTCACGACCGACAAAACGTACGCGTATATCCAGGACATCCTTATCGAGAGCAACTGTAAAAGGTACAGGCTCACTATTTTCGAGCTTTTTGAAATCGAGACATCTCACTGCAAAAAAGATATTGATGATGTCACGGATCACAACATCCTCGTAGAAAGTTGTATCCCTACGGGGACGGCCCTTCTTGTCAAGGACGGCGTTTAGCGTTTTACCGTCGTCACTCCAATTATACCAGTTCTTGGCATAATAACTCCCCTCATTCACATCTCTGTGGAAATAGAGAGGCTTCAAGTCCTTGACATAGAACTTTGATTCATAAATATCCCTCACCTTGAAGAATGAATCCCAGAATTTATAGGTACTTGCCTTTGCCAAGAGATGGTAATAGGGCTCTTTGCCCTCCTCAGACTTTTCTGTAAAAGTAAACTTTACACTGGCAATATCTGCGCTGAAGCCCCACTTGTAATGTACAATCAGCTCCATGTTTTCACCGCTCTGGAAAGGATACTCCTTATTCTGTGCGGTAGCGCCCACTGAAAAGAAAGAAAGAATAAGTGACAGTAGCGCAAAAAATATTTTTTTCATCAAATAATCGTTTTAATTAAAATCATCACTCGGGCCCATTCCCGCATAATCCAGCGGCTCCGCACTGTTCATCTTTGAACCGTGATATTCGGTTCGGATCATCGGGTCACCCGGTAATACATCATCTATATCCACAAATCGTACCCTATCTGACTCAAACTTCATCGGAACGTCTCCAACTGCACCATTTCTATGTTTTAAAATGATAATTTCAGTACCACCGGTAATTATATCATCAGAAGGAAGTCCCACTTTTTCCGGACGATGGATAAACATTACAATGTCCGCATCCTGCTCGATGGCTCCGGACTCACGAAGGTCACTCAACTGAGGACGTTTGTTGCCACCGCGTGTCTCCACTGAACGGTTGAGCTGCGAAAGAGCTATGATGGGCACATTGAGTTCCTTTGCAATGGCCTTAAGAGAACGGGAGATAGCCGATACCTCCTGCTCGCGCATACCGCGAAGGTCGGGAGGTCCCGTCATCAACTGCAGATAGTCTATTATAATGATTTTCACTTTGTTATTATTGACAAGGCGGCGGGCCTTGGAGCGAAACTCATAAATGGAAAGTGAAGGCGTGTCGTCAATCCACAAGGGAGACTTGGAGAGTCTGGCCACTCCTTCGTTGAGTTGTATCCACTCGGCATTGGTCATTTTTTTTGCTCCGCGGATCTTTTCGGCTTCAAGACCTGTCTCTCCAATCATCACTCGCTTAACCAGTTGTGTGGCAGGCATCTCAAGAGAGAAGAAGGCCACGGGGATATTATGGTCGATGGCCATATTGCGCGCCATGGTCAGCACAAACGCAGTCTTGCCCACGGAAGGGCGCGCCGCTATAATGATCAGGTCTGAGTTTTGCCATCCGAAAGTAATCTTGTCAATTCCTGTAAAACCGGAAGGAATTCCACTGAGTCCATCCTCTCTTTGCTGGCTGGTCTCGATCTCAGTGATAGCCTGTTGAATAATATCCTTTATCGGAGAGGTTTCGCGGCGCATATTGCGTTCCGCAAGCTCAAATACCTCTTTTTCTGCAGTATCCACCAAGTCATCGACCGTCATTGAATCGTCAAAAGCACTCTTTTGGATCTTATATGAAATAGAGATGAGCTCTCTCTGGATATATTTCTGGAGGAGAATTTTAGTGTGATAATCGATATGAGCGGCAGCTCCGATTTTGAGAGTAAGCTGGCTCAAATAGGCCGTACCTCCAATATCATCGAGATCTCCTCTTTTGCGCAACTCGTCAGATACTGTGAGGATATCCACGGGGTCATTACGCTTCGAGAGGGTGGCTATTGCATCGTATATCTTGCGGTGAGCATCTTTATAGAAGCATTCGGCCGAGAGTTGATCAAGGACATCGACCACTACATCCGGCTCCAATAAGATTGCGCCAAGGACGGCCTCCTCAATATCAATTGCCTGTGGGGGAACCCGACCTCCCAGCTCTTCGCCGAGAAGTGCCAAATCTACCTTTTTGTCCTTTTTCTTGTAATCGGTCTTCGCCATATCTGACTTATTCTTCCTGTTGATCAGGAGATTTAACAAGTATGCGACCGCAGTGCTCGCAGATAATCATTTTTTTGCTCTCAATGACATCAAGGATCCTTTGGGGAGGAATATTATTAAAGCAACCTCCGCAAGCGCCTCTCTCAACTGTTACCACAGCAAGTCTATTTTTTGCTCATTTCCGTACACTTTCGAAAGCATTTATAGCTCTCTCATCCAAAGTAGCAATAAGGGAAGCACGCTTTTTGAGGAGTTCTTCCTCCTCTTTGGCTGTCTCCTCGGTGATGGATTTAAGCTCCTTTTCCTTATCTGCCAGATCTATCTGTCTTCCCGAAAGAGCTGTTTTGGACTCTTCAAGAGAGAGTTTTTTCTCGGCAATGATGGCATTACCCTCCTTGATGTTTTTCTCAGAAACACTTATTTCAAGTTCCTGATACTCAATTTCCTTTGACAGAGATTCGAACTCGCGGTTGTTCTTTACATCATTACGCTGTTCTTCATATTTAGCTATAGCCTTCTTAGACTCCTCTATCTGATGCTTGTATTCAGTGTTGTATTTTTCAATCTCCTTAATTTCAGCCAATGTATTTGATATACGGGTCTTCAGACCCTCTATTTCGTCTTCAAGGTCCTCTACTTCAAGCGGAAGTTCACCTCTGAGCAGATATATCTTGTCAATATTGGTATCAATATTTTGGATTTGATACAAAATTTGAAGCTTCTGCTCCATCTCCTTCGCATCTGTTTCGCCTGAATGATGTGAAAGCGAAACAAAGGTTTCCCGCTGGTCTATAGGAGTAACCACTTTTGTTGCCTTTTTTGTCGCCATATACTTAGAAATAAAATATTGGATTGTTATTATTATTCAAGAAAGTGTGGATTGCAAAGGTAGGAATTTTTTTGCTAAGAATTTCATACAACTTATCCACAATATCTCTCTCGCTCTCATAATGTCCGATATCCATCACCATAAAGCCTTCAGAACAGAAATAATGGTGATAAGAGAGATCTCCGGTGATAAAAAGCTGAACCTCTGCTTCCATGGCCTGAGGTATAAATGAAGAACCACTGCCCGCGCAGACAGCAACCCTCGAAACAGGCTCTTCAATAAGCCTTGAACTGCGCAAACGCTCTACACCAAAAGCTTTCTTGACAAATGTAGAGAGTTCTTGCGGCTCTACCGGTGAGGGTAGAGTACCGACAAGTGCCAACGAAGTCTCGTCGAGAGGCTCAATATTCTGCAGCCCAAGTCGTAGCGCCATTAAAGCGGTCACTCCACCCTCGGCCTTGTCAGCATTTGTGTGTGCTGAGTAGATGACGACACCGTTCGTAATTGCAAGAGTGATACATTTGCCGATAAAAGTGTCGGGGTTGATCTTTTTGACACCAGCAAAAATCAGCGGATGATGAGTAATAACCATATTAGCGCCGACGGCCACCGCAGCTTCTATCAGCTCAGGAGTGCAATCAAATCCGATCATAACGCCCTTTATCTCCTGCTCCGGAGATCCTATGCAGAAACCGGAATTGTCCCAAGGCTCCTGCGTACCGAGGGGGGCGAATTCCTCGATAATTAGTGCTATATCTTTTGCTTTCATATCAAACATCAAGAACTAAAGTGACTCCTGGACCTCCACAAGTGTAGCGCGGATATTCCTGAGTCTTTCTATAGCTTCACTCCGGCGGTCAACCTCATCCAATCCAAGACGCAGCCGTTTGCGAGCACCCTCAAGGGTCATGCCCTGGTCTTTCACAAGCCGGGAAATATTCTTGAGTGCAATAATGTCAGCTTCGCGGTATAGACGGTTCCCTTTATTGTTGCGGTCCGGACGCACATATTCGGGGAAAGTATCCGACCAGAAACGAATCAGTGAGACATTGACGTCAAACATTTTCGCCACCTGGCCTATAGTATAGTAATATTGTCCTTTCATCTCTTTTTAGTCCATAGATTGTCCGGTGCTAAGCGCAATCATCATCATTTCCTGGTAAGCAGATGGATTAATATCAGCAAAAAAGTAATTTATAGGATCAACGTAATTATCGTTGACTATCACTTCATAGTGAAGATGGGGCGCAAATGATGTGCCGCTGTTACCAACTCTGCCGATAACCTCAGACTGTTGCACTTTCTGCCCCTTTTTGACCATAATCTCCTGTAGGTGTGAATAAGTTGTGACTATGCCACCGGAATGGGTTATCTCAATACGCCTACCCCACGCAGTTGTTTGCCTGGAGACCAATGTGACAGTACCGGAGGCAGCAGCAAGCACTTCAGTGCCCACCGGAGAGAGTATGTCGAAACCGGTGTGCTCGCGAAGCGTCTTGTAAAAGGGGCTGAACTTGTTGCCCACCGATGCTCCGGTTCTGGCAATGGAGAAATCCCTTACGGGAATTATTGAGGGAATTGTCTTCCAGTCAAGGTCTTCTGTTGATAGGCGATGATTGATGATTTCAATGGAATTGTTGATTCTGCCGGAGATCGACTCAAGACGGGATCCACGGATATTAACATTCCAGATAAGATCATTTTCATCTTCTTCGTAGATTGTGCCAAGATCTAGGCGACCCGTATCACGGCCTGTCATATATGTCGGAGGAGCTGAATGAAATATATCGTTGTATATCTGCCTGTCTCTTGCTTCAAGGCCCTCAATAACACTCTCAACAATCTCTATCTGCTCCTTCATCCTAACGTATTCACGTTCCATATAATCCCTTTCGGCAATGAGTTGCTTTTCGCGGTCGGTACTGAAGAAGATAGAAAAGATTGCATAATAGATTACTGCGACAAGTAAACTGAAAAAGACATACTTGCCTACAACAAGAAGAGCCCTCCAGATGGAGAACTTCTTTTTGTCAAATCTGAGTTCTTTTTTGTTGTAGAAAAATTTGGCCATATCTTACTTGCGGTCTTTACCCGCAAGAATCATGCTCTGATATTCTTCAGGAGAGATTTCGTGGTCAAAATAGTTGCAAGGATTGACAGCCTTGTCTTTATAGATCACCTCATAATGGAGATGTACACCCTTGGAGCGGCCTGTAGTACCCATCTTACCAACCTGTTCGCCACGACTGACTCTCTGGCCCGGCTTTACAGTGGCCTGATGTAAATGCGCATAGCGTGTCTTATATCCGAACCCATGATCCACAATTACCTGGTTGCCATAACCAAAGAAATTGTAGCATACCTCAACTACAATACCATCACCGGTAGCATAAATAGGTTCGCCTGTCTTTCCGGAAATATCCACACCCTTATGCATCCTGATGCTCTTGTTGAAGGGATCGGAACGATATCCGAACTTGCTGCCCAGTCTGTTGCGCGGATGTGTGGATACAGGAAAAATCGAAGGCACACAGGAGGCCATGTCTCCGGCTCTTTTAGCCAAAAGAGAAACCTCATCAAAAGAACGTGACTGTACTGCCGCCTTCTTTGAGAGTATATCAAGTCTCATCGCAGATGAGATGAGGAAATCTGAGTTTTCAAAATGTTTCAGATGCGAATATCTCTCTACACCACCGAATCCCGCATCGCGCACTTCTGAAGATATCTCCTCCATTCCGAAAATAGGACGATAGACTATGTTGTCCCTCATCTCTATTTCCATCAATTTACGATGCTCTTCATCGAGCTTCTGGTTAAGACCTTTGATTTGTGAGAGCAATTCCTGGTTGCGGCTCTCGAGTATCATAGTTTTGGGTGTCTTCAGCAAAAGAACTTCTGAATAAAGCCAGAAATAAGCGAAGAAGCAGAGAAAACCGAGCCCTAACACTATGCAACATCTTAACAGTCTGCTCTTTAAGGTCGGCTTTACCACTTCATAGGAAAGGGTTTCCTCGTTAAAAATGTATTGTTTTTTACCTAACATTATTAAATAACACCATTTATAACCTTGCAAAATTACAAAATTTGGATAAAAAAACTAATTTTGTGACAGAAAAACTCACTTTATTAACAAGTTATTAACAATTTAACTATATGACATCTAACGAAACACGTCGTACATTCCTTGATTTTTTTGCCTCTAAAGGCCATACTATTGTGCCCTCGGCACCAATGGTGGTCAAAAATGACCCTACACTTATGTTTACCAATGCGGGCATGAATCAGTTCAAAGACTGGTTTCTAGGTAATACCCCCATAAAACATTCCAGAGTGGCTAATACGCAGAAATGTCTCAGGGTTAGCGGCAAGCACAATGACCTCGAGGAGGTCGGGCACGACACCTATCACCATACGATGTTTGAGATGCTCGGCAACTGGAGTTTCGGTGACTATTTCAAAAAAGATGCCATCAACTGGGCCTGGGAACTGCTTACTGAAGTTTACAAAATTGACAAGGAGCGTCTATATGCCACAGTATTTGAAGGTTACGAGCCGGAAGGCCTCAAAATGGACAACGAAGCACGTGATTTATGGCTCAAACATCTTCCTGAAGAGAGGATTATTTTAGGTAACAAAAAGGATAATTTCTGGGAAATGGGCGACACGGGTCCTTGCGGCCCTTGCAGTGAAATCCATATCGATCTTCGCAGCGATGAAGAGAGGGCACTTGTTCCGGGCAGTGAAATGGTTAACAAAGACCACCATCTCGTAATCGAAATCTGGAACCTTGTCTTCATCCAGTACAACCGTAAGGCAAATGGCTCCCTTGAACCGCTCGCAGCCAAACATGTTGACACAGGAATGGGACTTGAGCGTCTCTGTATGGTATTACAAAACAAACAAAGCAACTACGACACAGACGTATTTACATCTATGATTGAAGCCATATCCAGGGTCAGCGGGATTAAATATGACAGCAACAGCGAAGTGGGAGTGGCAATGAGGGTGATTGCAGACCATATCAGAGCTATCTGTTTCTCGATTACTGATGGGCAGTTACCCTCGAATGTCAAGGCGGGCTATGTCATAAGACGTATTCTCCGCCGTGCCGTCAGATACGGCTATACATTCCTCGGTATGAACGAACCATTCCTCTGCAAACTCGTACCTCAACTCGTAAGTGATATGGGCGAGGCATTTCCTGAACTCGAAAGGCAACAGAATCTTATAGTAAATGTCATTCGGGAGGAAGAAGATGCCTTTCTTCGCACTCTGGACAAAGGCATACGTCTTATGGATTCCATCCTGGAAAAATCGGCGGATAGCAAACGAATTTCAGGCATTGACGCATTTACACTCTGCGATACGTTCGGGTTTCCTATAGACTTGAGCGAACTCATCGCCAGAGAAAAGGGTTACACAATAGATATGGAGGGTTTTGAAATTGAACTGGGCAAGCAGAAAGAGCGCGCAAGATGTGCAACTGCCATCGAAGAGGGCGACTGGTACGAAGTTGCACCTTTTACCTCAACCGAATTTGTGGGCTACGACACCCTCGAGTCCGAAATACACGTGATGAAATACCGCACAGTCAAAGCCAAAAACAAAGAAATGTTCCAGTTAGTATTTGACAAAACCCCCTTCTATGCAGAAAGTGGCGGACAGGCGGGCGACAGCGGCACTATTGAATCAAAGAGCGGAGAACGCATCGCCATCCTGACCACCATAAAGGAAAACAATCTACCTATACATATTGCAGAGAGAATTCCCCTCAACCTTGAGGAGACATTTATCGCAATAGTTGATGAAGAGCGCAGGATCGAGGTAACAAACAATCACACCGCCACTCACCTCCTGCATCATGCTCTGCGCAGCGTACTTGGTGAACATATCGAACAAAAGGGCTCTTCGGTCGGCACCACTTCGTTCCGTTTTGATTTTTCACACTACGAAAAGGTTTCCCATGAGGATCTCAGAAAGGTGGAAAAACTTGTCAACCATCTCATCCGCAAAAATATACCCAAAGAAGAGTTTAGGAACATAGCCATCGAAAAGGCAAACGAAATGGGCGCTATCGCACTCTTTGGAGAAAAATATGGAGATGATGTTCGTGTTATTAAGTTCGGTGACTCTACTGAACTCTGCGGTGGAACCCATGCCCCTGCCACCGGCTCTCTTGGTTATTTCAGAATACTCAATGAAACAGCTATCGCTGCGGGGGTAAGGAGAATCGAGGCTACCACCGGCCGTCATGCCGAAGCCGCAGTTTATGCGAATGATGATCATCTCCTCGCACTGAGCACACTCTTCAATAACACTCCCAATCTGCTCAATTGCGTCAACAAACTCATATGTGACAATGAGACCTTTAAAAAGGCACTGGAAGAGGTGGAGAAGGAGCGCGCAATTGCACTCAAACAGAATCTCATCGAAAAGAGCAGGGTAGTCAAGGGCATTCGTCTGATAACACTCAGACAAGGCAACTACAATCAAAATACTGTCAGAGAGGTAGCATTTATGCTCTATAAGGAACTTACTTCTGCTGTCTTCATTTCGGCACTGCCATCAAGTGACGGTAAGGCCAATCTGACCCTTATGTATACTGATGATCTTGTTCAGCAAGGAGCCAACGCTTCAGCCGATATCAAGATAGCTGCAAAGCTGATCCAGGGTGGTGGAGGGGGACAAAATTTCCTTGCAACTGCCGGTGGCAAGAATGTTGAGGGGCTTGATGAAGCGGCCGACAAATTACAAGAGATCGCACTCAGCAGATAATGAAAATACTTGACCGATTCGTCATAAAAAGGTTCTTAGGACCTTTCTTTCTTACCTTCTTCATCGTGATATTTGTACTCTCGATGCAGTTCCTCTGGATCTACATAGATGAACTGGTGGGTAAGGGACTTGGAATCGGTGTAATTTTGGAATTTATGGCCTGGGCAGCAGCGACGCTAATACCAATGTCACTTCCTTTGGCCACCCTACTGGCCTCCATAATGTCACTTGGAGGCATGGGAGAACACAACGAGTTGCTTGCAATGAAGGCAGCCGGCATATCTCTCGGTAGAATTTTGATACCGGTGATAATTCTCTCAGCAGTAATTAGCGTCGGGGCCTTTTTTGCTGCAAATGACCTGGTTCCGGTCTCATACAACAAGATTTACACTCTCCGCAATGACATTCTCCATACCAAAGATGAGATTAAGATACCAAAAGGCATTTTTTACGACGGTATTGATAACTATATAATCCGCATAGAGGACCGCAATGACGAGACCGGAATGATGTATGACGTCATAATATACGACCATACATACAATACCGGCAACACCAACATAACTATTGCAGACTCCGGTAAAATGGTTGTCACTTCCAACAAACAACATCTCATATTCAATCTCTATCACGGTATCTCATACCAGGAAGATAACAAGATGACCTATAGAGATACCACGATAACCCTCAACAAACTCAAGTTTGAGGAGCAGCAGTTGATTGTTGCTTTGGAAGATTATACCTTCACGAGATCTACCGATGATCGTTTCGGCGATGAAGTAATGTCCAAAGACCTTAAGCAGTTAAGACATGACAGGGATTCGCTCTCAATAGTGTTTGACCAACTGCAGCAAACCCAACAAAATAGATTTCTCTCAGGATCAGGAATGACCTTTCTCTACCAACTGGATAGTGCAAAACAAGCAGATTTTGTCGGATGGTTGGATATTGATTCGCTATATACAATGGTTGCGTCCGGTGACCCCATCCAAAGAGAGAAAGAGGCTTGTCGTCAGGCAATGGATAAACTCACTCTCGCGATCGATCAGGTGGAAAACTTCTCAAGAGAAAACTACCGTTATGTCGATCCGATTAAGAGAATTGATATTGAGAGCCACCGCAAATTTACCCTCTCACTTGCCTGCCTGCTCTTTTTCTTTATAGGGGCGCCGCTCGGAGCAATTATTCGCAAGGGAGGCCTCGGTACTCCGGTGGTTGTTTCAATATTCTTTTATCTGGTCTACTATATTATCGATATTTCGGGCAAAAAGCTTGCGAAGGATGGAGTGATGACACCATTTGTAGGTACTATCATCTCTTCTGTAGTACTGTTGCCGATAGGTATTTTCCTAACCAGGCACGCGATCAGGGATTCCAACCTTTTCAATATCGATTCATACAAGTTATTCTTCAAGAATATATGGGATTATATCGTCAAGATTTACCATAAAGTGCGAAACTTTTTCCGCAAGGACAGAGGACGCATCCGCATCATCTATTTGGGTACTCCCGAATTTGCGGTAGGACCGCTTGAGAGTCTTCTCGAGGCCGGATTTGAAGTGGTCGCAGTAGTAACAGCCCCCGACAAACCGAGTGGACGCGGACTTAAAATCAACGAGAGCGCCGTCAAAAAGTGTGCAATTAAGCACAATATACCCGTACTCCAGCCGGAGAAGCTCAAGGATCCCGAATTCCTGGAGCAGCTCGCTTCCTTTAATGCCAATCTCTTTGTAGTGGTAGCATTCCGAATGCTGCCTGTAGAGGTCTGGTCAATGCCGGCACTGGGCACATTCAATCTGCACGCCTCCCTCTTACCGCAGTACCGAGGTGCAGCTCCCATAAATTGGGTGCTGATCAACGGAGAGCGCATCACCGGAGTGACCACTTTCCTGCTCAATGAAGAAATTGATACCGGCAAGATACTCTTCCAGGAGAGCTGCCTCATCGAAGAGTATGACAACGCAGGCTCTCTGCATGACAAACTTATGGAGATGGGATCCGCGCTGGTAGTGAAGACTGCAAGCGCCATCAGGGACCGCACTGTCCGTCCTGTGGCGCAGGATACCCAGTATATGGCGCTAAGACCTGCACCCAAACTCAGTCGCGGACTTACGCGCATTGACTGGAGCAAGGATGCCAGAGATATTGTAAACCTCATCAGGGGACTCAGTCCCTATCCTTGCGCCCATACTACCTTCACCTTTGAAGAGCAGCAGCCCGGAGTGAAAATATTCGAGGCCTTTGTGAGGGATAAGGATAATAAGAATGAGGATTGGGGTACTATCACCTCCGATGGCAGCAGTTGGCTTGAGATTAAGTGCGGCACCGGATCTGTGCGTCTCCTCAACCTTCAGCTCGCAGGCAAAAGGAGGCTCGATATAGTAGAGTTTCTTAAAGGATTCCGTGAACCTGAAAAATATAGGGCAAAATAGTTGCAGCTATGAAGAGAATTGTAATACTTGCAGACGGGACCTATCCCTCTTCAGAGAGGACTCTGAAAATACTCCGCAATGCGGATTTGCTTATTTGTTGCGACGGTGCTGCAGAAAAGGCCATTTCGAGAGGAGTAATTCCGGATTTTATCGCTGGTGATATGGATTCTATGCCTATAGAATTGCAGAGAGAATACTCAGATATCATCAGAAAATCGGATAACCAGGACACCAACGACCTTACAAAAGCTGTAGACCTCGCAACGAGCTTCAATCCCGCTCAGGTGACCATTCTCGGTGCTACCGGCAGAAGAGAGGATCATACCCTCGGTAATATTTCGCTCCTGGCTGAATATGCGCAGGAGTGCCCTTTTCCTGTGGATATGGTCACAGATCACGGAAGATTCTTTACGATCAATGATAGCACCTCTTTTGACGCGGTTCCCGGTACGGCCATTTCATTTTTTACCTTCGACCAAAGTCTGAAAATCACATCAAAGGGGCTCGAATACCCCCTCGATGAAGTAATCTTTGATTCCCTCTGGAAAGCCTCTCTAAACATCGTATCGGAGAGCACTGTTTCGCTTGAATTTTCCCATCCCGCCATTGTTCTGATTTTTGAAGCGGAGTAGCTTACCCTTGGCGTCCTCAAATAATTTTGCGGAGTAAAAATTATTGATTAACTTTATTTCATAATGTTCTTAATGTCAGAATATTATGATGTGGGTGGTTCTGCAAATACAGGATCCCTTTAAATATCAATTCAACGAGAGATGAGAAAAATTATAGCATATTCAACAATTTTAATACTATCTCTATCTTGTAAAAGCCAACAATTTAATGTTGTTTCTTTGTGCGGTACATTTGATGGAGTAGAGGGCGGGAAAAATCCATTATCTACTTATGTGGTGTTGGAATTGAATGTGGATAATACCTTTTCGTTGAAAAAAACTTTTGATTTGTCAAAGATTGAATGTCGAGGCGAATGGGCTATAAATGATGATGTAATAGAGATAAGGTGTAATAATAATCCCGTTTTGAGCGATATTGAAAAAGCATTGCAGGGAGGAAGTTATATTGAAGGAACTCTTAAAATAAAAGTTTTGAGTAAAAACAAATTAAAATTGGGCAATACCGTTTTGAAGCGGAAGAAATAGGCAGTGAAAGCCACGCAGTTTTGCGGGAATAAAAACATTAATTACCGTTGGAGCAATGAGAAAGATATTTGCAATTATAACCATCTTGTTTATGGCCAGTTGCGTTTATTCGCAGGAAGCGGTATATGTAGAGGGGAAAGGATATGAGGGTTATGTTTTTCCAAAGGAACATCCAATTTGGGGTTTTCCGTCCGAACAAAATCGCTATACGCCAAGTTCTGAAGAGATTGCGCTAGCGGAAAAGATTTTGCGAGACAGTATCAAAACCGATTATGTGAAACCACACCAACAAACATATAGGAAACCGCCCATAAATAAAAAGACGCTTAAAAAATATGTGCGTCAATATGTCGGATATGCAACGGAAGAGGGCGAAATTATTATTCATATTTACTTAAACAAAGGTATCGAAGTGGATAAAAACAAATTGTCGAAAGAAATAATAGCAGTTTTTGGCGGTGGAAGCAACCATTGGCATGTCAAAATAAATATATCAACAAAGGAACTATTTGATATGCAAGTCAACGGGATAAGTTAGAATTATCGTACTTACGAAATCCCCAATTTCTTGCCGATAGCGGCAAGCATATCGTCAATCATTGATTCCATGTCCCATTTAGGGTTCCAACCCCATTCGGCACGGGCACAGGAATCATCCATTTTGTTGGGCCACGAAGCGGAAATGGCCGCTTTGACAGGGTCAATATTATAGTCGAAAACGGCATCCGGAATGCGTTTGGCTATTGATGCAAAGAGTTCACGGGGATTGAAACTCATCGAAGTGATGTTGAAACTGTTTCGGTGAATCAATTTGGCGGGATCGGCCTCCATAAGTTGTATAACGGCATCCAGAGCATCCGGCATATAGAGCATATCCATATAGGTCTCTTCCGGAACCTCACAGGTGTAACGTCCGTTTTTCAGAACTTCGTAAAATACCTCAACGGCATAATCCGTAGTACCGCCGCCGGGCAGCGCTCCGCTGGAAATAATGCCGGGGAAGCGCACACTGCGGGTATCAACGCCGAAACGGGTATAATAATAATCGCTGAGCAACTCGCCCGCAACTTTGCATACACCATAAATGGTATTGGGCCTCATAATGGTATCTTGCGGGGTCATGTCCTGAGGAGTATTCTCACCGAAAGCGCCGATGGAACTCGGAGTAAATACCGCACATCTGTATTCGTTTGCAATATTGAGAGAATTGAGCAGAGCACCCATATTGAGACTCCACGCAGTCAGAGGTCTCGCCTCACCCACCGCACTAAGCAAAGCCACAAGATTGAATATAGTGTCTATCTTATATTTTTTAACGATTTCCGCAAAACGCTTCTCATCGAGGGCATCAAATTGCTCGGTAATCGCGAAGCCGCGCAACTTTTCAACCATCTCGTCTTTCAAATCCGAAGCAATTACATTATCTTTACCATAGTATTTTTGGAGATGGGGTACGAGTTCGGTTCCTATTTGACCTCCGGCACCTACAACAAGTATACGTTTCATATCAATTTTTAACGAAATTATTATACAAAGATAATGATTTTGCAGTAAAATGGCTATTTTAATTTCGATTTCTTCATTATCCGATAAAGAGGGATTCGTTGACTGGGGTTTTGCTCCGGTAGCGGAAACGGGAGAAGATTATCATCGCTTCAGGGAATATATCTCCCGCGGAGAAAATGCCGGTATGGGATATCTTGCAAGAAATATGGAGAAAAGGAAAGATCCCTCGCTGCTGGTTCCGGGTGCCCGTTCGGTAATCAGCTTTTTGGCTCCATACAGCAGTATAAAAAGCTCAGTGGCTGCATTTGCCCTTGGGGAAGATTATCACGATGTAATAAAAGATAAACTCCGTAGAATCTCGCTGCACCTGTCGCAAGAATGCGCTAAGCATGGGTTGGAGTATCAGGGACGCTGTTTTACCGACAGCGCACCTGTGATGGAGCGCTATTGGGCCGCCGAAGCGGGATTGGGTTTTATCGGGCGCAATAACTTCCTTATATCGCCGAAGCATGGGCTGCGCACCCTTATCGGGGTAATTATCTGCAATATTCCACCTGAGTGGCTCGGAGAGCGAAAGGAGAAAATTGCAGAGGGTTGTGGGGAGTGCCGGCGCTGTATAGATGCCTGTCCTGAAGGTGCACTCTATGCCCCTTTCCGGCTGGATGCGCGCAAATGTATCTCCTACCACACCATTGAATCGCATGAGCTCTATTCCGCCCGCCCTGTGGAGTACAAAGGTCAGATCTTCGGCTGCGAAATTTGTCTTCGCGCCTGTCCCTATGACCGCGAGTCCGAAGGATGGGAGGAATTGCGTACCAATGCGGAGGAGATACTATCCAAGAGTCCTCAGGATTGGCTTGATATGGATGACAAAGAGTTTAAAGAGCGGTTTGACGGCACTCCCCTTTGCCGCGGCGGCCTTGATAAAATAAAGAACAATTTATGATGAAATTACAGACCCCGGTAGAGTGTGCTCCTCTGAAAGAGCGGCTCGGATATAAGAATAAATATTTATTTATAGGCTCCTGCTTTGCTGCCGAGATCGGCTCCATGATGAAGGATCTGGGATTTGATGTATTGTTGAACCCCTTCGGTGTGCTCTATAACCCCGCTTCCATCTATTCTTCAATAAAAAGGCTCTCCTCAGGCACCCCATTTGCCGAAAAGGATATCATCACGGATAATGGGCGCTACACCTCATTTTTCCATCACAGCACCTTTACAAGAGGGAATGCAGAAGAGTTTCTGGCCAACGCCAATGCTTCTCTGGAGCGGGATAGCGCAAGGTTTGCCGCTGTCGATACCTGCGTAGTGACTCTCGGAACTGCCTGGGTTTTCAGACATTTGGAGCGCGATATAATTGTTTCCAATTGCCATAAGATCCATCCGGCGCAATTCCGCAGATAGCGTCTTGAGACCGAAGAAGTAACAGCTCTGTTGTGCGAAATTGTGGAGGCGCACTCAGACAAAAGATGGATTTTTACCGTAAGTCCCATAAGGCACCTAAAGAATACTGCACATGGCAATCAGCTCAGCAAATCGATCCTGCTGCTGGCCATTGACCGCCTGCAGCAGCTTCATCCGGAGGTGGAATATTTCCCAACCTACGAGATTATGATGGATGAGTTGCGTGATTATCGCTTTTACGAGGAAAATATGACGCATCCTACCGACCAAAGTATCCGCTACATCTTTGATCGGTTCTGCGATTATGCAATATATGATTCGGAAATGGCCGCGATTGCCGAAGCGCAGAAGCGTCTGAAGGCATCGCGGCACATCAGTTTTACTTCGAAGTAATCTTCATAGAGCCTGTATGCCCTCTGTATTCATTTGCATAGAGCGATTCTATCTCCACGAGTGAAGTTGAGAAAGTGCCCTCCTGCGTAATATAGAAACGTTCTTCGATGGTCAGATTTCCTTCGGGCAACAGCTCAAAATAGTAATTGGTGAGTGACTCATGCTGCTCCTTGTAAAATTCTCCCCAAAATCCTGTAAAAAAGAATGATCTCTCATCCAATGGATAGAAACAGGCGGGACGCATCGCTTTCATCCTCACAAAACTGCGGTTTTCGCTATTCTTGATAAAGTATCGGGCAATAATCTCGTCTCCTATATTGAGTTTGTCGCCATCCATTATCACTTTAGAATCGGAGGCCCTCACAAATTCCCTGTTAACCTCGATTTCATTTGCCGCAGGCTTGACATCATCGATTACGGTATCATAAGTGTAGTAAACCGCACCCAGTTTGAGATCTTTTGCGCCGCTTGCAATCAGCGCATGTACTGCATCGGTAGTAGCAACCGTGTTTTCCCAGGCCTGGTTGTGTTTCTGCAGGAGCATCCACAATGCCAGCGAATCCACCATATCCTTCTCGCCGAGTCTGGCGAAAAGTGTCATCAGTTTTGCATGAGCATAAATCTCGCTATTCATAAGGCCTCTGAAAGGCATCACCGCATTAGGGAAATAGCATCCTATTGTAGGATTTACCACCGCATAATCTTTTAGCGAAGTTTTGAGATCCTCAATTCTCGATTCAAACTTTTTATTCCAATAATTGGTCTCCTTGCTGTTGAGTAATATATGAGCAAGTCTGGCTTTATTCAAAATTGCAATCTTTTGCCAACCATCAGCAGTATTTGAAAGGAATTTGTCAAATGCGGTCGAAACCTTTCCCTTCATCTGATACTCCAAATAGTGGCTGCGCACATAAAACAGTTCTATATAATTGAATGGATTATACCCTTCGCGGTTATAGGCTTCGCGGATTTTTTCGTCAATATAACTTACTGCGCCTTCCACAAGTTTTTTCTCCGACTCACTGAATTCCAATGCACCAAAATTGCGCAACTGACACATTTTTTCAAGGAAAAACAGTGTAAGCCGCTCGGAAGAGGGCATACCATCAAACCAGGCGAAACCGCCGTCTGAATTGTTGAGTTTGGAAAGCGCAGTTATCGCCTCATTGCGGAAACTTTCCGTTGATGCGCTATCTACTTCCTTCTGATCCAAGGTCAGCACCTTTGCTCTCATCTGATTGATATAGAGAGCTAAGGTCCAATCTATAGCATTATTGGACTCTGGCTTTGAAACCACCGGCAGCGACTCTTTTACAGCAGTAAGTGTGGAATATTCGGCGTGTCTTATTCGCGGATTGCGCGCCTTAATGCGTTGGTGAAGCTGATCCTCATAATATTTGTGGCCGTGAGGCCCGCCTATTACAAAGGAGGCCGCTTCGGTGATGGTAATCTCCTTCGGAAGAATGGTAACAATATGTTTTTCACCATCACTGAAATTGCCCGCTTTAAAACGGATAACAACTCCGAGTTTACTGACATTTTCGGGCGGAGTAATGCTCCAGGCGAGCTCCTTTTGCGCACCTACTGCAAGAGTAAGTACCTTTGATTCCGTATCTTTAAGGGTTAACTTCTCCCCTGTCTCTTCGTTGTAAAACTCTATATATCCATTGCCCTGCAGCTGTTCGTCGCTGAGATTTACCACTTTGCTCTTTATGACGATCTTGTCGCCCTCACGGATAAAGAGAGGAATATTTGGCACAACCATCAGCTCTTTGCGCACTATAAGTGAGCGCTCCGCATTACCGGTTTTAAGGGATTTGTCGTAGCCCATCACCAGCACACGGAAGGTCGAAAGAAGATCCCCTGTAGTATATTCCACCTCCACTTTTCCATCACGATCGCTCCTCAGATGAGGATAAAAGGCAATAAGCTCGCCGAATTGAGACCTTACAGTCGTCTCTTCAGCCTCCTGGCCGTCCCCCGCTTCTGTATCAATGCTACGCTCCTCCTCGACATCCATCAGATCCATTACCAATGGTATGGATTCAAGTGCGGCATTGGCACCAGATACTGAGGAACTCTTGGAAAGCGCTTTCCTTTTTTCGAATAACCGGAACCCGTAATAAGTCCGATAGGAGTCGCCGAGAGTTGTTCTTATATAGGGTGCGGAGTTGTACACCTTTACATCAAGCGGATTAAATGAGAATGAATTTGCTCCATACCTATCGGTGGTCTTGTCAAAAATTGAAACTACATATTCCGCATCAGGAGCTCCGATAATGGTGAATTTTTCTTTGCTTTGAGGGCCGGTGCAATCTCTGAACGATTCAATGCCAACATTAAAAAGGACCTTGTCCGGACGTGAAAATTCATATTGATGATCAATCGCCTCACCATTACGGAAGCCAAAAATGGACATTTTAACCGAACTGCGATATTCCTCCTTGTATGGCAAGCTGATTCTGAGTACCTCATTTTTGAGATGCAGAGATTCCCTGTGGTGGCATTTATGATTGTCAAAAAGACCCATTTCCAGCCAAAGATTATCTTCAGTTGTACCTATAAGGAATTCTATGCCATTTTCGGTAACAATAGGATAGTAAAAATAGACCGCCTTGACCGGCAGACGATTTTCATTCGTATCAAAAATCACTATTTCAGTTTTGCCCTCTATCTCAATCCCCCTGTAAACGCTCTTATAGGCCAGTGTATATGCACCTGACTTTACAGAAGCAAAGTCAAAGGGAATTTCACTGTTTGATGAGACTGTTTCGCTTCCAACCACCTTCCCATCTTGCAACAAAGAATAAGTAACCTTCGTTTCATAGGGACGATAGTTCAGGTTATCCACTGTAAATGTAACTGCCTTAACCTCATTTTTCTCCACAATCACCCTTGAAACATTGTTATCCGGATCTTTGTAGCTTTGTGACATCGGAGTGGAGAAACGCAGTCCCATTACCAAAGGAATGTCGGAAACCCTGACAGTAGTGCTCTTGCTGTGAGTCTCTCCCTGAGGGTCGGTCACCTTGGTATCTATCACAAATGCTATGACATCTTCCGAATGCTCTTTCGGATTGAAAGAATCTCCGGCAGGATGTTTCGCAATAAAGGATATTTCAAAATGTCCATCGTTGTCCGACAAAACCTCTCCGGAAGTCACCTCTTCCGAATAATAACTATTATAGGATCTATGGCCGGGATGCCATACTGAATGGCATGTTACCGAGTATTCTACTTTGCATCCTGCAATGGAATAGCCGGCAAAACTCTCAACGGTGCCTTTTTGACGCACTATATCGGAAAAGATATAGACTCCCTCATTCGGTTCCAGTTTGAAATCAAAATTGGGCCTTTTATAGGTCTCGACTCGCACCTCGCCAAGATGGCGGTATTCGGACATAATATAATATTTGCCGTTTTTACTCTCTTCCGGGAGTGTGAAAAAACCGCTGGCGGATCCCATATCGTTTGTCACCACTTTAAAGGTGGCAAATGGTTTATCTTCAGAAGTATGACGTATAGAGAGCTCAATAGGCTTATTGGCTAAAACCTCACCCCTTTCCCTGTCGCTTTTATAGCAAATTACCTTGAAAAAAATGGTATCGGAAGGCTTGTAGAGCTTACGGTCGGTGTAGAGTGACATCCCCTCCGACATCCTTTCCCGATCTAACTCGGTTTCAACTCTATAATTGTCCACTGAGAGCAAAGGCGCATAGATATCCTTGCCGGCAGATACCCTGAGGGCCCAGTCTATATATTCTTTACCCTTCTTTTGTTCGAATTCCATAGGCAGCTCTGTAAATCCCTTCTGAGTGACTATGGCCTTCTTTGCCGGAGTTATTTTCACAATGCTGCCGGAATATTTCCTGCCTGGATTCCTGTAAGCTTCAGCCAAAACTTCTTTATAAGGTTTGCCGGTAACGATGTTCGCTGCATATATCTCCTGAACATTGCCCACCTTGCGAAGTCCCGTGGCTACCGAGCTGACACAAATATCTGTGTATGAATCGTGTTTTCCGGAATGGAAATGGAGGACATAATTACCTGCCTGCCCACAGGAAATGGTATCGCGCTTTTCACCCGGAATATTGTACTCGTCAGGCATATCGTATGTATGGGAAGAAACCTTTGTGGAGATGCGTTTGAGATCGAACAAACCGAACCTGTAGCCCTCCTTCCAAAAACGGTTGTCATTGAGACGATATATATCGAGAGTGACACGGCTGAGATTGCGTGTGCTGATCCTAATCGCTACATCTTGATGCGGGACATATTGGTTCCTATAGCCACTGATAGATCCGGATAAGTCTTCGGAGTCCATACTCTCTACTATCTCTTTCACATTATCGTAATAGTAATCTTTGGAAGAATGCCCCTTGAGCAGGTCAAGGCAACGTGATTTGAAAGCCAGATAGTCGGCACCGCTCTTATCAAACCTGTAGTCTATATTGCGCTTTTCCTCCAAAAGTTTGTGGTAATGGAGCCTTAAAACTCTGGGATGATCAGAATATTTGGCAATACTTCCATTGAGGTCTCCCAGCACAATGCTCCGTATAAGATCGACCTTTGAATAGTATGGACTGGCCTCTTTCCAATTGTATTCGCGAAGCTGGTCCAGCTTTGTTTCGCAGACAACCAGAAGCTCAAGGCCGTCATCCGCCTTCGTTGCGAGATCTTCCAGTTCATCAAGATATTTGACGGCAGTCTGGGGAAGACCTTTTTTCAAAGCCTTCTCCACTTTAGCCCATAAGTCGCTGTAATCGACTGACTTGTAAGATTGTGCGTTTATCATGGATGTCATAGGTATTATCAACAATAAAAAAGTGAGTAATCGTTTCATAACCTCTTGATTTTATGTTTAATCAATAGTGTTTCCAAAAACATGCCATTATTTTCATACCTTTGCTCAAATTTAGCAAAAGGAAATGAAATTCACGCTACAGGCAAAGGATAAGAGCGGTACAGCTGCAAGATGCGGAGTAATAGAAACCGACCACGGAAGGATTGAAACCCCGATTTTCATGCCCGTAGGTACAGTTGGTTCTGTAAAGGGAGTCTATCACCGCGATCTTGAGGAAGATATCGGTGCTGAGATAATTCTGGGTAATACCTATCATCTCTACCTTCGTCCCGGACTTGATATTCTCAGTCAGGCGGGCGGACTGCACAAATTCATCTCCTGGAACAAGCCCATCCTGACCGATAGCGGCGGATATCAGGTCTTCTCTCTTGCGCAGTGCCGCAAACTCACCGACGAGGGATATGAATTTCAGTCGCACATTGATGGCTCAAGGCACATTTTCACTCCGGAAAATAATGTCGATATCCAACGCATCATAGGTGCGGACATCATAATGGCTCTTGATGAATGCTGCCCGGGTGATGCTGACTTCAAGTATGCCTCCAAATCTCTCGACCTTACCCTGAAGTGGCTCAAACGGTGTATTGCTCAATTTGACAGCACAGAGCCCCTTTATGGTCACCATCAGGCCTTCTTCCCGATAGTCCAGGGTTGCATTTATCCCGACCTAAGACGTAAAGCTGCCGAGGAACTTACCGCCCTCGACAGGGAAGGCTATGCTATCGGAGGACTCTCAGTAGGTGAACCCACTGAACTGATGTACCAAATGATAGAGGAAGTACACCCTATTCTGCCTCAGGATAAACCCCGTTATCTGATGGGAGTAGGCACTCCTGCAAATATACTTGAGGCTATTGCCCGTGGAATTGATATGTTTGACTGTGTCATGCCTACTCGTAACGGACGTAACGGGATGCTATTTACAAGCGAGGGCATTATTAATATCCGTAACCGCAAATGGGCTGATGACTTCTCCCACATCGATCCCGATGGTACATCTTTTGTTGACAGAACCTACACCAAGGCCTATCTGAGACACCTCTTCATTGCAGGAGAGATGCTCGGAGCCCAGATTGCAAGTGAACACAATCTCGCTTTTTACCTCAACCTTGTAAAAATGGCCCGTGAGCATATACTCAAAGGAGATTTCAACCTATGGAAACACGCTATGGTAACAAAACTTGAAACGAGACTTTAATCGCTACGGCACGATGAAGAAGCCTGAACTCAAAATACTGGACAAATATATCATTAGGAAATTCATAGGTACCTATTTCTTCATCCTGATGATTGCCACGCTTATCATCATAATATTTGATATCAGTGAGAAAATTGACAAATTTGTCGATAACCAGGTTCCCTTAAAAGAGATTGTATTCGATTATTTCGGTGGATTCATTCCCTGGATACTAAACAGTTTTAGTTCAATTGTTGTGTTCCTGGCGGTGATATCTTTCACTTCCAAACTGGCGCAAAGAAGTGAGATTATCGCGATGCTTTCTAGTGGAATAAGTTTCAACAGAATGATGAGGCCATATATGCTCTCCGCAGCGTTTATTGCAACATTAACCCTTCTGCTGGGCATCTTTATAATCCCCCCGGTCAACCATATACGTCTGGAGTTTGAAAACAAATACATAAAGCAGCAACAGACGGCCTCAGCGACCAGCAAGATCCACTACCAGATAGCTCCGGGCGAATTTGTCTTTGTGGAGCAGTTCAGTTCCTGGGCCAACACCGCATACAGGTTTACCCTCGAGACCATCGAGGACAACCGTATTGTCTCCAAGCTTTCCGCCGAATCAGCAGTGTGGGACACCACTTTTAATGGCTGGAAACTGCGCAACTGGTATATCAGGGACTTTTACAACGAAGAATCGGAAATAGTGCGTACCGGCAAGGAGCTCGATACTGTGATCGATCTCACCCTGGAAGATTTCTACCGGCGCAGGAACATCGCCGAATCCCTGTCACATAAAGAACTTAATGAACTTATTGATGTACAGACCATGCGCGGGGATGCACTGGTATTGTATGCACTTATAGAGAAAAACAACCGTATAGCGATGCCCTTTTCAGCATTTGTGCTGACAGTAATGGGCGTTGCTCTATCATCCCGCAAGCGGCGTGGAGGGATGGGTCTCAATATAGGAATAGGCATCGCACTAAGTTTCATCTATATCCTTTCCATGCGCTTCAGCGAAATGCCGGTCCACACCGGCGCCCTTTCTCCGGCGTTTGCACTTTGGCTACCGAATATAATATTCTCCATAGTGGCACTGATTCTCTACAGGATGGCACCGAAATAATTTTATACTTAACAATATGAGCACAAAACTTAGACTGATTATTGCCAATTTTCTAGAATTTGCAGTCTGGGGAGCGTACCTGACCTCACAGGGAAGATACCTCGGAACTATCGGACTTGCAGAACAAATAGGTTGGTTTTATTCAATTCAGGGCATAGTTTCCATCTTTATGCCCGCATTAATCGGCATTATCGCTGACAAATGGATTCCCGCACAGAAGCTTCTCGGTATCTGCCACGGCCTTGCAGCCCTATTAATGATGGCTACGGGTTGGTACGGTTTGACTGCAGAAACAGTTCAGTTTGGAACCATCTTTACATTATATTCCTTTAGCGTGGCATTCTTCATGCCGACCATAGCTCTGATCAATTCAGTCTCTTATGTCGCCCTTGAAAAAGCAGGAATGGACACGGTAAAGGTCTTCCCCTCGATCCGTATCTGGGGTACCATCGGCTTTATCGTTTCAATGTGGTGTGTAGACCTTATGGGCATACAGGCCTCTGCCTACCAATATATCTTCTCCGGTATACTCGGCCTTATTCTTGCCGGCTACAGCTTTACATTGGCAGATTGTCCTGTAAGCAAGGGTGGAGAGAAAAAGTCTCTTGTGGAGGCTATGGGTCTGAAAGCTTTTGCGCTCTTTAAAGAGAGCAGAATGGCTATCTTCTTTATCTTCTCGATGCTTCTGGGTGTAGCTCTGCAAATCACCAACAGTTTTGCTAATCCATTCCTTGGAGACTTTGCCGGTATCGAAGCCTATGCTGACACATTTGGTGTGAAGCACTCAAATATATTGATTTCGCTCTCACAGATTTCTGAGGCGCTTTGTATCCTGTTGATTCCCTTCTTCCTCCGCAGATATGGCATTAAGAAGGTTATGCTGATTGCAATGTTTGCCTGGGTGCTCAGATTTGTCTTTTTCGGACTTGGCAATCCGGGCAACGGAGTATGGCTCTTTGTCCTTTCTATGCTTGTTTATGGTGTTGCCTTTGATTTCTTTAACATTTCCGGCTCCCTTTTCGTGGACAGAAATACCGATCACAGTATCCGTTCCAGCGCACAGGGCCTATTTATGTTGATGACCAACGGCATCGGTGCGGCAATCGGAACACTCGGAGCTCAGGCCGTAGTCAATGCTCTTGTCAATTCACAGACAGATCCTATCGCTAAAATGGAAGGCTGGAGTCACACCTGGTTCATTTTTGCCGCCTACGCGCTGGTAATCGCCATAGCCTTTGCGATTTTATTCAAATACGAACACGTACCGGAGAAATAGATCAGACTATATTTAAATGGGGGTCACATCATAAATCATTATGACATGACCCCCATTTTTATTACGGTTTAGATTCTTTCTATTATTTCAGTTACTTCTTTTGTACCACATAGAACATGATGATAGTGTTTTGAGCGAACAATTTTTTAGAGGACTCATCATCTTGAGTTCCGGTCGCTGATACAAGATAAGGAGATAAATCTGAGCCTTTTATATAAACGACTCCCCCTTTCGTGTTGTAAAAATATGAGGCACTTTTCATCCACTTGGCCGGAATATCAATCTTCTCGGTATATTTCGTCAGCAGTGAGATTGGAACATCCTTGAAAGCAAGGTCAGATTTGAAGTGAAACACATAGACATCCGACTCATCGGAATAATGACCCTCCTGATGCGAGGTATGCTTGATGGTAATGTTCGTTATCTTGGTGGGGTTTTTGGCTTTATCTAATGTAAGCTCCATTTCCGTGGTCTCACTTATATTTGTAATATAAGTCCTGCCTAATGCGGAGATTGACTTTTTAAATGAAACCTCGCCTCGCCCGGAGAATTGGGTTTTGCCCGACGATTTTTGTTTCAACACAAAGAAGTCAGAGGGTTCGGTACAGGAGGAGAACTCATCTAGCCAATAGCCTCTTGACCCCCTTAAACTGACATGCCAGGAATCATGGTAAACATCCAGGTCCACTCCCATAGCAGTATTGGCATCCGGTACTGTATAAAAATGAATATCTCCCAATAAGTAATACGCATTTCCACCGTCAACATCATCATCGTCATCTTCTTTTTCTACCGGCTCAGCGGTATTCACCTCTATAACGGTTACTTTCCCTGCTTTCACCACTACCTCTACTGTTTCGCGACGTCCCTGCTCGTTTATGGCTGTAACAAGCCATTTTCCCGCAGTTAGCAACTGACCAATACCTTTTTTGACCATTTTCTTCCCTGTCACATAGATGGAGGGCCCATCATCGGAGGGGGAACTTTCCTCCTTTTGTGAGATCACTATTTTTGCCGGCTGCTCCTTGTTCTGGTCATTAACGACTATTTGACCCTGCTTCTGCTTGTCAACTTCTCGTGTGGCTTCTTGCGATACTCTTTCTATATGTTCGGCCAGTTGCTCGCACATGAAATCCGAAACTTCCACAGTGGTTTCCCCAACGAGACCTCCGAAGACTTTTCCTCTAATGTAGTCTTTCATATCCTCTTTCGCTTTTGCCTTTTCATTGAAATCTTTGGCATTCGCGAGCCGGTCCACGTTGTCGGTGACCGAGACGATCTCCATACCGATCTCTGAACCGGGTACTATCGTGGAGAAGGCGTCGAGTGCTATCTGGGCACCACTAGTCGCTATTTCCCCATAATCTTTCGTTAGATCTTGCAGTGTTAGTCCCTTTTCGCTAATCGTGTACTGTACGTCAAGATTATCCATGGTCAGCAAGTCCCCCATCAGCCGGTTCCCGTGTTCATCGTAAGACCCATCGAGCATCCTATTGTAGAACTCTTGCTCGCTGCGCGGCTTGCCTCCCCAGTCATAGGTGTCCCAACACTTTACTGCACTTTCGTACATTTTGGTGCGTGCATTTTTGTCCACATTGGTGTAAACCACCATGTACCGCTGCCTGTTCCTTTTCTGTATGCCGGAAACTTTGCCAAAGAAGTTCGTGATGGAGCTGACTAGTCCCTTGGTTCTGGTGGGCGACTTCAGCACCCCCGACTGCTCCAGTTGTTGTGCAGCCATCATGTACAGCTCCTCCTTTTCGCTTATGTCGGCAATGTAGCCAACTAAGAGTCTGCGCTCTTCCATGCTCAAGGTTCCCTCAAGCGGACCCGTGGTGAACCCGTCGGAGGTGTAGTTCAAGAACTCTAGGAACATGGCCTCCTTTAGATATGCGAACTCATAGAAGAGCTCTACGTCAGATTGGAAGCCTTCATAGCCTGTATCGGAAGTGCTCTCTAACTTTAAACTAAAAAGATCACAGCCCTGCTGTATCAATATCAACATTGCTAGCAGCATGGTAATGAATTTGCGTGTCAATAATACTCTTTTTTTCATAATAACATTTTTTCTCACGCTAATTTGATGCTAGCGCGATTCTCATTTCTTTTTAAACAGTAAATAATCCGCATAAATATAATATAATTTCAATTGTTTTGAAATTATTTCGAATCGATTGACTTGATGTAGAGCTGCTACATACTCTTGGGGTTCGGCTTTCCGCAAAGTATTGTCTGCCGTATTGCCAAAACCAATCAGTTTTCATAAAGATGGATTTTGCCTCATTTTTTCAAATACCTTAGAAATATTTTTGCCATCCTGAAGAATCCGAGATCGGTCTGATGGGCTCCGTCGACAGAGCCCTCATAATCCTTTCCGGTGAGATTTTTGGCAGGAATGTAGCGCAGGTTGCGATAGCCCTCCTTACGAAGACGCTTGTAAAGTTGACGCCAATACTCATTCTTCTCTATCAGGTCATTTCTGCTCTTGACATCTACCAGAGTATAGGAAAATATCACGTTTTCTACCATAAAAATCGGCTTGTCAGGATGTTTGTCGGCAAGATATGTGATAAAATAATAGGCGCTGTCGCGTAGAATCTGTGTCGTGCAATTGGGCAGACAATCAAGCACATACTGCTCTGCATCAACTCTTGCCACTATTTCGGCCATGGATTTGTCCATGCGGGCATTTCCGCTGAAACCGAGGTTTATTACCTCCTGTTGTCTTTCACGACTGATAATGGAGGTATAGATCATACCGGGACGCGAGGCACATCCGCCTTGTGTTATGCTTGTTCCGTAAAAAAGAATCGGCTTGCGGCTTCCTTTTGTGAGCAAATTGCTTCTGGGCATTCCGATGACAGCCGAAGAATCAACTCCGATTTCTACGCAGGTGACTCCATCATATAGTGGCAGATATGCCATATAATCGCGCATTTGACCCGACATGTTGCGAACAAACAGATTGGAAGATTCTTTCCCGTTGGGTTGTGCCGTACCTATGAAATGCCATGTGTCATTCTCATCAAGAAAATAGAGGTCTATTCCCCTAATACCCGTCCCGGCCATATGAGCCATATTGAAATTATTTAGAAGAGTCCACTTTGCTCCTATCGCCTTTGCATCGGTAGAAAACCTGATTGCCAAACCTGCCGAATTCAGGCCAAGATCCCATACCGCCTGACGGGTAACCTCTTTCATATCAACAGGCAGTCTGGAATAATAGAGTTCCGTATTATCAAATCCCTGATTGATGAGCATCAACTCACGGGCATCGGTATATATGAGTTCGGAAGCTTTCTGGCCCCAAACAACAGCCGGCATAAGAGCCAACATCATTACAAAAAACACTCTCCTCATAATATTCTCTATATTTTTATCCATTCTATCTCTATCCCCTTTCGCTCCATTCCCCGGAACCAGGTCATCTGCCGCTTTGCAAACTGGTGGATGGCAATCCTAAGTCTGTTGACCATCTCGTCATACTCCATTTGGCCGGTAAGATAGAGAGTCAGGAATTTATATTCCAGACCATACCAAATCAAATCCTCAGGCGGAATTCCGCTCTCCAGCAGCTGTCGCACCTCTTCAATCATTCCACTCTTCAGACGAACATCAAGACGTGCATCAATACGGGCATTGCGCACTTCGCGTGATACGCTTATACCGATAAATTTGGTTTTTTTGGGTAAAAATGAGCTCCTGCGAACCGGATGTTTTTCCTCCCAAATGGCAATCTCCAGAGCACGAATAAGCCGTTTGCGCGTATCATAGTCGGTAGTATTGTGAGGCTTGCGCAATGACTCATATTTGGCGATAAGCTCCTCTGTGGGGAGTTTTTCCAATTCAGCCCTAAGGGCCATATCGGGTGGCACTTCAGGAAGATAGTAACCGCAAGTTGCTGCTTCGATATAGAGACCGGAACCACCGCATAGTATAGGCGTTTTCCCCCGCTCCTGTATATCACGATAAGCTCGCTCAAAGTCCTTCTGGTACTCAAAAATATTGTATTTGGTGCCTGCATCTGCAATATCAATCAGGTGGTAAGGGATCTCTCCGTATTCCTCCAGATCCTTCCCTGTCCCTATGTCCATCCCCCGAAATATTTGCCGGGAATCGGCAGAAATGATTTCTCCATCCAATTCACGGGCAAGTTTAACCGCATAACGAGTCTTGCCCGAGGCCGTCGGACCGAGGACGCATATCAGATCATATTCTTGGAATGGAGGCTTAAGCATATCGGGAGATCCTTTGGTTTATTCCACAAAAATAAACTAATTTTGCATAGTTTCGCACCATTTATGCATCTATTGATGCAAGCAAATGAGAAAAACTGGTCATATATATGGCAAAGAGAAAAGAAAATAGAATCGACATAAGGAACAAGAAAGCCACGTTCGACTACGAGTTGATCGAGCATTTCACCGCCGGCATAGTACTCAGCGGCAGCGAGATCAAATCCATCCGGGCAGGCAAGGCCTCTCTTGTGGACAGCTACTGTTATTTTGTCGAAAATGAACTCTTTGTAAAGAATATGCACATCGCCGAGTACTGGTGGGGCTCCGCATTCAGCCGCCAGGACCCAAAACGAGACCGCAAACTGCTGCTGACAAAGAAAGAACTACGCAAATTACGCCGCGCAACACGCGAAAAGGGTATGACCATCATTGCCACACGACTTTTCATCTCGGAAAACGGCTATGCCAAACTCAACATTTCGCTTGCCCGCGGTAAGCGTGAATATGACAAACGCCACTCCATAAAAGAGAAAGATATGCGACGCGAGATGGAGCGTGAGTGACAACTGCAAATTGATAAACTATTGATCCATGGACCACATTCTAATTGACTACTTTATCATCTCCAACAAGGATAAATTCATTGCAAGCGACCTTGAGAACATTAGGGTTTCTATGGCAAATATGTCGAAAGAACAATGCCTTAATGTAAGTAAGATCGATTTTACTAACCCCGGTCTGATGCTAGCCGTTTCCATAATTCTCGGATTTCTAGGTGTTGACAGGATGGCGCTGGGTGAATTCGGACTCGGATTTCTCAAACTCATCACCTGTGGCGGATGCGGTATATGGTGGCTTGTCGACCTATTTCTTATAATGAGGAAGACAAAAGAATTTAACTATAGAAAATTCCTCCAGAATATCGTCTGATGCTACTTCTTCTTTCTCTCTTTGGGAGAAGGATGGTAGTTTTTCTTAGGCTGCCGGACGACAGCCATTGCGGGTTTTTTCACCACAAGACTCCATATAAGTATCACCACTCCTGCAACAATGAAAGGGATGCTGAGCAATTGTCCCATATTTAATGCCATTCCCTCTTCGAAGGCCACTTGAGGCTCTTTGACATATTCGATAAGGAATCTCATACCAAAGAGCACGATAAGGAAAACTCCGAAAAGAGTACCTTTTTTGAGACTCTTAAGGCGGTAACGATAGGCTGCAAGCAGTGCAAATCCCAGCAATAGATAGCTCAATGCCTCATAGATTTGTGTCGGATGTTTGGGTACGGTTTCTCCGCGCCGCACAAAAATAAATCCCCAGGGCAGGTCGGTCGGATTGCCGTAAATTTCCGAATTCATAAGATTACCAAGGCGTATAAAACAGCCGGCAAAGGCTACCGCAATGGCCATTCTGTCCAAAATCCACATCATATCAAAACCATTCTTGCGGCCATATTTGTAACAATACCACCAGATTGCCAGCAGTACGCCTATAGCTCCACCGTGGCTCGCAAGACCCCCTTTCCAGGGCATAAATATCTCAACCCAGTGAGATCGGCTCAGATAATACTCCGGCTGATAAAAGAGACAGTGTCCCAGACGGGCACCTACAATAGTACCTATGAGCAACGCATAGAGTAACGGCTCAAGCAATTTTACATCAACTCCCTCTCTTTTGTAAAATTTGGTGAAAAGCCAATATCCAAGAGGGAAGCCCGCGATAAAGAGTAGTCCGTAATATCTGACCGACAAAGGACCGAGTTCAAATATCACAGGATCCACATTCCATACTACTGATAAAAAATCCATAATCTGTTGGTATTTACTTCAAATTTATAACAATCAACGCTTTAACCTTGCAAAAATACTCATCGGTAGTGCCTTGCCGAAACTATCCTTGAGCACCAATTCACCACAATCCAACGAACGATAATTCTTTCCAAAAGCACAACGCACCAAAGTCTCTGCCATCACTGGCGAGTAGCCGTTGGAATAGAGGTTAAGTAGCATAAAACTCCTCTCCGGAGCAAGTATAGAGGCTATATTTAGGAGCATCTCATAAATAGACTCATCAAGTTTCCACCTTTTCCCATCAGGACCATAACCATATGCCGGAGGATCAAGAATGATGCCATGGTAGGTATTGCCCCTACGTGCTTCGCGTTTGACAAAAAGCAGCGCGTCCTCAATTATCCAGCGTATGTTGTCTAAACCACTGGCCTCCATATTGCCACGCGCCCAGGTTACCACCTGACGTACGGAATCGAGGTGAGTCACCTGTGCCCCTGCCTTGCGGGCAGCGAGCGAGGCAGCTCCGGTGTATGCAAAAAGATTGAGAACCCTGAGAGGGGTTTCAACTGCAGAAGAGAGTACAATCTCCTTAACGCTGTTATGGATATAATCCCAATTGGGAGCCTGTTCGGGGAAAACCCCAATGTGCTTGAATGAAGTGAGCTTGAGGCGGAGGTCAAACCCAACATCCGGATAGGATATCATCCACTGCTTATCCATTTTGCGAAGCATATCCCACGATCCGCTATCCTCCTTTCCTGCCTTACCCAAGCCTGCACCGGGCGCAAATTTAGTATGGGCGCGTCCGAGCCATTCTTCCTCGGAGAGGGTACGCTCCCAAGGGGCCCTTTGTTCAGGTCGAATAATCACATACCTACCGTAACGCTCCAGTTTTTCGAAGTTGCCGGAGTCTATAAGTTCATAGTCGCGCCAGGATGAGGATGGATATTCGATAGTCATGCAAAGGGATTATTCACGAATAGCCTTGATGCCGGGAAGTTCTTTGCCCTCAAGATATTCAAGCATTGCGCCACCACCGGTAGAGACATAGCTCACCTTATCGGCATAGCCCATCTGTGTCACGGCAGCCACCGAGTCACCACCGCCCACAAGAGTGAAAGCACCTTTTTCGGTAGCTTTGGCGAGCATTTTTGCCATAGCATTGGTGGATTTGGCAAAATTGGGCATTTCAAAGACTCCGAGAGGGCCATTCCAAAGAATAGTACCGGAGTCATCTATGATTTTTTGCCAGCGTTCTAGTGAAGAGGGAGCTGCATCCATCGCCTCCCAGCCATCGGGAATCTCGAAGTTGTTCACAATCTTGAAATTTGCATCGTTGCTGAAGTTATCAGCCACCACAACTTCACGGCGGAGATCGAGGTCGATACCTTTTGCCTCAGCTTTGGCAATGATGGTTTTTGCGGTCTCAATCTGATCGTCCTCACAGATGGAATTACCGATTTTCCCGCCAAGAGCCTTTATGAAAGTGTATATCATACCACCGCCAATGATCAGATGATCTACGCGATCTATAAGATTCTCTATAATACCGATTTTGGATGAGACCTTTGCTCCACCGAGAATGGCGGTGAGAGGACGTGCGGGGTTGTGGAGTATCTTGTCTATGGCCTGGATTTCGCCCTCCATCACATAGCCGAACATCTTGTCCTTCGGAAAATATTTCGCTATAAGCGCAGTGGAGGCG
>JAAZEZ010000016.1 GCA_012511975.1 Bacteroidales bacterium
CCAGAAGTTCGTAGCCAATTCCGGTCTGATTGTGGCACACAAATTTCGCCAAACCGGCTTGGCCAGACGTATCAAACAGAAGATTTTCGATCTTTCAAGAACTCTTTACCCAGAAGCAAAGATATTCAGCATCACCACCGGTTTGGCTGTAATGAAGATCAATTATGACCTGGGGTTTCATCCGGTAACCTTTTCCGAACTTACCGACGATGAGGAATTTTGGAAGGGTTGCAGCGGATGCCGTAATTTTGACATTCTCCAGCGTAATGATTACAAAATGTGCCTCTGCACGGGTCTTCTCTACGATCCGGCGCAACATCCGGGCGATCACAAAAAACAATTAACCGAAAACACTTAATAGATATGAATAAAAAAGTCGTACTCGCATTTAGCGGAGGTCTTGATACCTCTTTCTGCGTTCCCTATCTCAAACATGAAAAGCATCTCGAAGTCCATACGGTAATGGTCAATACCGGCGGTTTCTCCGAAGAGGAAGCCAAAGCCATCGAAAAGAGAGCTCTGCAACTTGGAGCCATCACGCACACAACTGTGGATGCAACAGAAACCTACTACCGGAAGGGTATAAGATACCTGATTTTCGGAAATATACTTAAAAACAACACCTATCCCCTATCAGTTAGTTCCGAGCGCGTATTCCAGGCACTGGAGGTACTGAAACATGTTAAAAAAATAGGGGCCGGCACTGTTGCGCATGGTTGCACCGGAGCAGGCAACGACCAGGTTCGTTTTGATATAGTGTTCGAGATTCTGGCACCGGAAGTTGAGATTATCGCCCCTATAAGGGAATTGGGATTAAGCAGGAAAGAGGAGATTGATTATCTGCAGAAGCATGGATTCAATTTCTCCTGGGAGAAATCCAGATACTCTATCAACCAGGGGCTCTGGGGTACCAGTATAGGTGGAGTGGAGACTCTCTCTTCCCATGGCTACCTCCCTGAAGAGGCCTACCCTGTACAAGTGACCCGCAAAGGGAGCGAGATTGTAACCATCAGCTTTGAAAAGGGTGAGCCGGTTGCACTCAACTCTGAGAAGATGAGTCCCGTGGAACTGATCCGCAAGCTAAGAGAGATAGCAGCACCCTATGGCATCGGCCGCGATACTCACGTTGGAGATACGATTATCGGCATCAAGGGCAGAGTGGCATTTGAAGCGGCAGCACCCATGATTATTATCAAGGCGCACCACCTCCTCGAGAAGCATGCGCTCACCAAGGCACAGCTCTACTGGAAAGAGCAACTCGCGGGATTCTACGGTCAGATGATGCACGAAGCGCAATATCTTGACCGGGTAATGCGAAATATCGAGGTCTTCCTTGAAAACTCGCAACGCGCCGTTACAGGTGCAGTGCAGGTGCGACTGCAACCCTACAATTTCCAGGTATTGGGGTGCAAGAGCGATTTCGATTTGATGAACTCCAAATTCGGCGATTATGGTGAGGCAAACAAGTCATTTACCGGCAGGGATGTTATCGGATTTACCAAGGTTCTGGCCAACCCCCTCAAGATCTATTATTCGATACACGATAAGGAGAATATCCTCAAAAAACAAGCACAATGGGAAAAATTAAAGCTACCATTGCGGGCGGCACAGGATATACCGCCGGTGAACTGATAAGGATTCTAATCAATCACCCTGAAGTAGAAATCACCAATGTGATAAGCACCACTCAGGTGGGTGATACAATTTCAAGTGTCCACAGAGACCTTTTCGGAGATTGCGACTTAAAATTCACCGACCAAGTAGGAGAACCGGATGTGCTCTTCCTATGCCTGGGACACGGAATTTCCAGGGAGTTTCTCTCTACCAATACCATTTCTGAGAATTGTAGGATTGTGGACCTGGGTAATGATTTCAGGATTGAGAGTGATTTTATGAATAGGGAGTTCGTATATGGACTCTGCGAAATGAACAGAGAAAGTATCAAGGGTTGCTATTCAGTTGCCAATCCCGGTTGCTTTGCAACTTCCATAGAATTGGGAATTCTACCCCTGCTTGACGAAAAAATTGTGTACGACGAAATCCACGTTCACGCCATTACCGGTTCTACCGGTGCCGGCAAAACACCTGTCGAGACCACCCATTTCAGTTACAGGGACAATAATATTTCAGTCTATAAATCCTTTAAACACCAGCATCTGGCGGAGATTGCCAAGGTGATCCGTACACTTGCGGGTAAAGACATCCGTGTCAATTTTGTGCCGATGAGAGGTAATTTTACCCGGGGTATTTTTGCCAGTATCTATACACGGTGTGCACTGCCCGCAGAAGAGATATCCGCGATTTACAAAGAATATTACAAAAGTTCGCCTTTTGTCCATGTTTCTGATACTCCTATCAGTCTTAAAGAGGTAGTCAATACTAACAAAGGACTGCTCCACGTTACATCATACGACGGTTATCTTCACATAACCTCTGTGATTGACAATCTGGTGAAAGGGGCATCCGGACAGGCCGTACAGAATATGAACCTCATGTTCGGATATGACGAAAGTGCCGGACTGAGACTCAAATCCACCACTTTCTAACTATTCAGGACGATTACTGTTGATAAACAAACAATTGGTATCTTTGTAAAAGCATTTAACCAATTAATTGAAACCAACTAAGCAAAAACAACCGATATGAAACATTTTACTTCGATACACGACATCATCTCCCTTGAGGATGTGCTGGCCAAGGCAAAATATGTCAAGGCCAACCCACTTGCAGACATTGAGCTGGGACGCAATAAAACCCTGCTTATGATCTTTTTCGACTCCAGCCTGCGTACAAGACTAAGCACTCAGAGGGCAGCCCTCAACCTTGGGATGAATGTGATAGTCCTCGACATCAATCAGGGTGCCTGGAAAATGGAGACAGAGAGAGGAGTTGTGATGAACGGTGACAAGCCCGAGCACATACTCGAAGCCATTCCCGTTATGGGCTCTTACTGCGACATGATCGGAGTGAGATCTTTTGCCAAATTCGAAAGTAAAGAGGCTGACTACAAAGAAAAACTCCTCAACCAGTTTATTCAATATTCCGGGAAACCCGTTTTCAGCATGGAGGCCGCCACCAGGCACCCTCTTCAGACATTTGCTGATCTTATCACCATTGAGGAGTATAAACGAACTGAGAACCCCAAGATAGTTCTAACCTGGGCCCCGCACCCAAAGGCCCTGCCTCAGGCTGTAGCAAACTCATTTATGGAGTGGATCAATGCAAAGGGTTATGAACTTGTCGTCACCCACCCTAAAGGCTACGAACTCGCTGATGAGTTTATAGGAAATGCTACAGTGGAATATGATCAGGACAAAGCATTCGAAGGCGCGGATTTCATTTATGCCAAAAACTGGTCGGCATACAGGGATCCCAATTACGGAAAAGTATTGCATATGGATCACTCCTGGTGTGTGGACAGCAGGAAAATGGCACTTACAAATGACGCTTATTTCATGCACTGCCTCCCAGTAAGGCGCAATATGATCGTGACCGACGAAGTAATAGAATCTCCAAATTCCATTGTTATCCCGCAGGCAGCCAACAGAGTAGTATCTGCACAGGTAATAATCAAAGAACTTCTTCTCGGAATCAAATGAAAACCCTTCAGATCATAAAGATAGGGGGTAATGTGGTAGATGACCCCGCTGCTCTTGAACGTTTCCTTTATGATTTCAGCAAGATAAAAGGGGCTAAATTGCTCATTCACGGAGGCGGAGTGATGGCCACCCAAATGGCAGAAAGACTCGGAATAGAGACACATATGCACAAAGGGCGTCGCATCACCGATTATGAAACACTCAAGACCGTTACGATGGTCTATGCAGGATGGATTAATAAATCGATAGTCGCTGCCTTGCAGAGTTTAGGTTGCAATGCCATCGGCCTTTCCGGTGCAGACTGCAACGTTGTGCCCGCCACGAAACGTTCACCCGAACCGGTAGATTTCGGATATGTGGGAGATGTAGATCCTTCAAATATCGGCAGCGAAGAGATTTCGGCTCTGCTTGAGAGAGGTCTCTGCCCTGTTTTCTGCGCCATAACACACGACGGGAAGGGTTCACTCCTCAACACCAATGCCGACACTATGGCATCAAGCCTTGCCATAGCAATGTGCGGTAGGTATGATGTCCGTCTGGTATTCTGTCTTGAAAAAGATGGAGTACTTCTGAATAAGGATGATGCATCTTCCATTGTTCCAAGAATAACAGAGAATTATTTCGCCCAGCTGCTTGAAGAGGGTATAATTGAAGGGGGAATGATTCCGAAATTGGAGAATGCATTTGCCGCCATAGGCAACGGAGTCTCCGAAGTGGTGATTAAACATGCACGTAACTTGAATAATAAGAGGGGTACGACCCTCGTAAAATAGGATAGAATGGAAAGTATCGGCAGATATTGCGAAGAGGCAATTTTATTCCTCGAAAAAATGATTACCATCCCTTCGCTCTCATTCGAAGAGGCGGAGAGAGCGGAATTTATCGTGCAATATCTCAGGGAGAGGTCCCTCGAACCGGAACTTTTAGGCAATAATATCATCGTACGCCTCCCCCACTCTTCCAAAGGCCGTCCCGTGCTGATGCTCAACAGCCATATAGACACCATCAAGCCCTCCGAACTCTACACTTTCGATCCTTTCAATCCTCCTCAAGAGAAAGGGCGGATACTCGGAGTGGGAAGCAATGACGCAGGAGGCAGCATCACCTCTCTACTCCACACATTTCTCTATTTCGCAGAGCATAAGGAGCATCTGGAATCCCTCAAAGTGGAGCCGTTGCTGGTGTTCACCGCCGAAGAGGAGCGCTCAGGTCCGAACGGTATGAGCAGGATCGGCTCTGAGATGCCGGATCTTGCTGATATAGCGATTGTAGGAGAACCTACGGGTATGCGTGCAGCTATCGCTGAAAGGGGATTACTGGTGATAGATGCTACCGCAAAGGGAGTAAGCGGCCATGCAGCCCGGAATGATGGTGAAAATGCAATACTTATTGCCCTGGATGACATTTCAATCCTCAGGAATTTTGTCTTCGAGAAAATCTCCCCCACGATGGGAACCACCCATCTAAATGTAACCCAAATTAATGCCGGCACAGCACACAATGTAATCCCTGACGAATGTTCTTTTGTGATGGATATCAGACCGACAGATGTATACACCAACCCGGAAATAATAGAAATCCTCCAAAAAAGGCTCAGGAGTACTCTCAAGGCACGCAATCTCACCAACCGCTCATCTGCTACTCCTATCGGTCATCCGCTGCTGTATGCCGCTGAAAGATGCTCTATAGAAACATTCATCTCCCCCACCACCTCCGATTGGATGCGGCTGAAAATACCCGCGATTAAAATGGGCCCGGGAGAATCATCACGTTCACACAAAGCGGACGAATTTATCCTAAAAGAGGAAATTCGTCATGCCATCCATACATACATCAACTTCATAATCCATCTGAAATGAGCACTCTTTGGAACAAAGGCACATCTGCCACAGAAATTGTTGAAAAATTTACAGTAGGAAATGACAAGATCCTCGATCTTCGCCTTGCGAAATATGACGTACTTGGCTCCAAAGCCCACGTTGCTATGCTTGCTTCCATAGGGCTGCTCACAAAAGAGGAAGAGGCCATTCTAACTCAGGAATTGGACAAAATCCTCTCTGAGATAGAAGAGGGCAAATTTGTCATTGAAGAGGGAGTGGAAGATATCCATTCTCAGGTGGAACTGATACTTACCCGCAGAGTTGGCGATATCGGCAAAAAAATCCACTCCGGTCGCTCTCGCAACGATCAGGTGCTGGTGGACCTCAAACTCTACTTCAAGGATGAGGCACTCCAGATCAGAGATGAAGTGCGCAACCTTTTTGATACGCTCCTCAAGCTAAGCACAAAATTCTCCAACGTGCTGCTTCCGGGCTATACCCACGGACAGATTGCTATGCCCTCATCATTCGGAATGTGGCTCAGCGCTTATGCTGAGACTCTTGTGGACGACATGACGATGCTGGCTGCCGCCTACCGGATAATTGATCAAAATCCTCTGGGCTCCGCAGCCGGATATGGCTCCTCATTTCCCCTGGACAGGGAACAAACCACCCGTCTGCTCGGATTTAAAACGCTTCACTTCAACTCCGTTGCCGCACAGATGAGTCGCGGCAAATGCGAAAAAGCCTTAAGCTACGCACTGGCTGCCATAGCATCCACTCTCAACAAGCTCGCTTCAGATTGCTCTCAATATATGAGTGGTAACTATGGTTTTATCTCATTTCCGGATGAACTCACAACAGGCTCGAGTATAATGCCTCACAAGAAAAACCCCGATGTATGGGAGCTTATAAGGGCCAGGAGTAACCGTCTCCAGAGCCTCCCAAACGAGATTTCCTTACTCTGCGCCAATTTGCCTCACGGCTATCACAGGGATTTCCAATTACTCAAGGATATCCTCTTCCCCGCCATCGAAACCACTCACAGCATAATAGGTATGACACAATATATGCTGGAAAATATGCGGGTGAATGAGAAAATCCTGGAAGACCCCAGATATGACTACCTCTTCACTGTAGAAGAGGTCAATAAACGTGTACTCGCCGGGGTTCCTTTCAGGGATGCTTACAAAAGTGTCGGCATTGAGGTCAACAACCACACATTTGTAGCCGACATTTCAAAAGAGTATGACAGTGTTGAAAAACTCAACCATACCCATATCGGAAGTGTAGGAAATCTCTGCAACGAGAGAATTTCCGCCAAGATGGATGATATAATGAAAGAGTTTTAGTCCAGAGGATCGCCTTTACGGTCAAACCATCCGGTCTTAATGATGGAGTAGTCGGTATCTCCTACTACTTTGATAGAGCAATTGTACTTCCTGCACCATTTATAACGGATACTCGACAATCCTTTTGTAAGATATGCAGCAAGGATAGGACTTGTGCGAAGTATGAATTCTTTGATCTTTTTCTCTTTTACATAGAAAGCAAGTTCTCTTTCAAGAGTCTCGTCTATAAGTAGTGTCGGGCCGATCTTACCCGTACCACTGCAAGTAGGACACGCCTCTGCTGTCTCTATTTCCTTTGTGGGACGTACTCTTTGGCGGGTAATCTGCATCAGGCCAAATCTGGTAAGCGGGAGGATAGTATGCTTTGCCCTATCAGAGGCCATAGCCGCAGTCATATGTTTATAGAGAAGAGATTTGTGCTCATTGTTGTCCATATCGATAAAGTCGATAACCACAATGCCTCCCATATCTCTCAGACGGATCTGACGTGCAATCTCGTCGGCAGCGTTGATGTTCACATCATAAGAGTTGTTTTCCTGCTCCCTGTTTTTGGTGCGAATACCGCTATTTACATCAATTACGTGCAGCGCTTCAGTGTGCTCGATGATAAGGTATGCTCCCTGACGGAGGGAGACTATCTTACCGAATGATGCCTTAATCTGCCTTGTAACCTCAAAATAGTCAAATATAGGCTCCGTACCTTTGTAAGGTTTTACTATTTTTTCTTGTTCCGGCGCTATGAGTGAGACATATTCGCATACCTCTTCAAAGACAGACTCGTCATTGACGTAGATGTTGGAGAAGGTGTCGTTTAGCAGGTCACGAAGAATGGTTGTGGTTCTGCTATGCTCGGTAAAAAGGAGTTGAGTGGACTTTGATTTGGCAATCTTAGGCCAGGAATCCTCCCATCTTTTTATGAGTGATCTGAGCGCTGCATCCAAAACGGCTGCTTTCTTACCCTCTGCAGCGGTCCTGATTATGACACCATAATTGCGGGGAAGAATACTATATACAAGACGCTCAAGACGATGTTTTTCCTCTTTGGATTTGATTTTCAGCGATACGCTGACTTTGTCGGCAAATGGCAGGAGCACCATATTGCGTCCTGCAATGGAAATTTCAGCAGTAAGCCTCGAGCCCTTTGTGGAGATGGGCTCTTTTACGATCTGGACTATTATTGGTTGTCCGGGAGAGAGAAATCTCTCAATTTTGCCCTCTTTTTCGAGAATCTCGTCAATCCTTACATTGGAGTAGAAGGATTTGAAATGCCTGTTGGTATTAATCTGGCGTGTAAAATAATCGAATGCCTTGAAATTGAATCCGAGATCGAGATAGTGGAGGAAAGCATCTTTCTCATCACCTATATCCACAAACGCCGCATTAAGTGCCGGCAGAAGCTTTTTTACCTTGCCAAGATAGACATCGCCTACATTGTAGCTTTTGCCTCCGTGCGCCTCCTTGTGGAGTTCCATCAAACGATGATTTTCCATCAATGCAATGGAAATATCTGTCTGTTTGACATCAATTATCAGATCTCTCTCCATCTAAATCAGTTCCTTTATAAAAGACAATAATCTGAAGCGGGCCGCAGATTGCTCGCGAAACCACTTCAGATTATATAGTCAGGCCAAAATCAGCAGCAAATTATTTCTTCTTGTGTCTGTTTTTGCGCAAACGTTTTTTGCGTTTGTGCGTAGCCATTTTATGTCTTTTTCTTTTTTTACCGCTAGGCATAATAGTATGATTTTATTAAATTATTGTGCATTTTTCACCATGTCAACAAAAACTTTTGCGGGCTTAAATGCAGGTATTCTGTGTGCAGGGATAACGATAGTAGTGTTTTTTGAAATGTTGCGGGCTGTTTTCTCAGCACGTTCCTTTACGATAAAACTGCCAAAACCGCGAAGATATACGTTCTCGCCTTTTTCCAGTGAATTCTTAACGCTGTCCATAAAGTTCTCGATCACTTTTTGTACAGCAATCTTTTCCAAACCTGTGGCCTTTGCAACTTCGTTGACTATGTCTGCTTTTGTCATAACAATTTAGTATTTAATTGGTTCATATTTCTTAATTGGGGAGGCAAAAATAAAGTTATTTTTTTAATATTCAAAAACTAATGTGTTTTTTTTCTATTTTTCGGTTTGGCATAATGATTGACCAATATAAGGGTACCACCCGAAATGGTGCGAAAACGGTTTATTTAAATTTTATTACTGACATTTTGACACATGAAAGATAGATTTGACAATATTTTTTCAGCAAACGCACCGGAAGTAAACATTATACCGGTTATGAATATAGACAATATACAAAACCTAAAAGATAGTGAGATGCCCCCTGTTTTGCCAATATTGACGCTTAGGAATGCCATTCTCTTCCCTGAGACTGTCATACCGGTTACCATCGGCAGGGAGAAATCCATTCGTCTGATTAACGAATCTTATAAATCCAACCGCTTGATCGGCGTAGTCACCCAGATTGATGCAAAAGTAGAAGATCCACAGCCGGAAGAGCTCTTTGAAATAGGAACCCTGGGCAAAATCATCAAAATCATCGAGATGCCCGATAAGACCATAACTGCCATCGTACAGGGTCTCCGCAGATTCAAGACTGACCAAATAAATATCACCGCACCCTATCATATGGCGCAGGTGACATATCTTCAAGATATAGTTCCCGACAAGAACGACAGCGATATGGATGCCATCACCGATAGCATTAAGGATAGTGCTCTCCATATCATAAGACTCTCCCCAAACCTCCCTTCTGAGGCAGGTTTTGCCATTAAGAACCTTGAGGGATATGAGTTCCTTATCAATTTCATTGCCTCGAGCATAGAGATTGACAATATTGTCGACAAAGTAGAGTTACTCCGCCTGGCATCGCTCAAGGAGCGGGCTCTCAAACTGCTCGAACTGCTCAACCGCCAGATTGAGATACTCAAAATCAAGGACGATATCCAGAGAAAGGTGAAAAGCGAGATCGATCAGCAGCAGAGAGAGTACTATCTTAGCAACCAGCTCAAAACCATCCAGGAAGAGCTGGGCATCGGCTCCGATCAGCAGGATTTTTCTCAATTGAGGGAAAAGGCGGCAAAGAAAAAATGGCCTCAGTATGCTGCAGAGACCTTTGAAAAAGAGATTAAGAAACTTGAGAACACCAGCCCGAGTTCACCTGACTTCAATATACAGTATTCTTATGTGGAATTTCTGACGGACCTTCCATGGGATGAAGGCACAGAGGACAATCTGGACATGAAAAATGCACAGAAAATCCTCGATGAGGATCATTACGGTCTTGAAAAAGTCAAGGAGAGAATCATCGAATACCTCGCTGTACTTAAGCTCAAAGGTGATATGAAATCCCCTATCATCTGTCTCCACGGGCCTCCCGGCGTAGGTAAAACCTCTCTCGGTAAATCTGTGGCACGTGCCCTTGGCAGAAAGTATGGAAGAATATCTCTCGGAGGACTACACGACGAATCCGAGATCAGAGGTCACAGGAGAACATATATCGGTGCAATGCCTGGCCGTATCATTCAGACCATAAAAAGAGCAGGCAGCTGTAATCCGGTCATAGTATTGGATGAAATAGACAAAGTGGGCGACAATTTCAGAGGCGATCCTGCATCGGCACTGCTTGAGGTGCTTGACCCCGAACAGAACACGGCATTCCACGACAACTACCTCGATATAGACTACGATCTTTCCAGAGTACTCTTCATAACCACTGCAAATAACGTAACTACGATACATCCCGCACTCCGTGACAGGATGGAGCTCATCAATGTCTCCGGCTATCTTGCGCAGGAGAAGGTCTCCATTGCGGAAGGATATCTCATACCAAAACAGATTGAGGCCCACGGTCTCAAGAAGGAGGATATGCAACTCTCCAAAGAGGCGATAGACACTATTATAGATTGGTATACGCGTGAATCAGGCGTACGTGGTCTGGATAAGCGAATAGCTAAGATCGCACGTATCACAGCCAAGAAGATTGCTCTGGAAGAGGAGTTGAAACCGGTGCTCGATAGCGAAGATATCAAGGATTATCTCGGACTGCCCACCAACCAGCCCAATATTCAGGAGGGAAATGAAGCTCCTGGTGTAGTCACCGGTCTGGCCTGGACCGAAATGGGAGGTGATATCCTCTTTGTGGAGTGCAGCCTGAGTGAAGGCAAAGGAGTACTTTCAACCACCGGTAATCTCGGGGATGTAATGAAGGAGTCGGCAACCATAGCTCTACAATACCTAAAGGCTCACCCGGAACTTTCCGGAGTCGACGGAAAGAGTTTCTATAAAAAAGATTTCCATATCCACGTACCTGAAGGTGCTATTCCCAAGGATGGTCCATCAGCAGGCATCACGATGGTTACTGCCATTGCTTCCGCGCTACGTGGCAAGAGTATTCGCAGCGGCATAGCAATGACCGGAGAGATCACTCTTAGAGGCAGAGTGCTTCCGGTTGGCGGCATCAAGGAGAAGATCCTTGCAGCAAAGAGGGCCGGAGTCAAAACAATTGTGCTCTCTTATGAGAATGAGAGAGATATCAAAGAGATCAAAGATATCTATATAGAGGGGCTCGAGTTTAAATATGTAAAAAATATTGACGAGGTTATTAACTACGTCTTTTCAGAGCAATAATTATGGACGTGAAGATTGAAAGCAGTTGGAAAGAGGCTTTGAGCGAAGAATTCAAGAAACCCTACTTCGCCTCTCTTGTAGAGACACTTCGCACCGAGAAGCGTCAGGGACGAATCATATACCCTCCCGGACCGCTTATCTTCAATGCTTTCACTCTCACGCCCATTGATAAAGTAAAGGTGGTAATTCTGGGCCAGGATCCCTATCACGGCCCCGGACAGGCTCACGGTCTCTCCTTTTCAGTGCCACATGGAGTCCAGCCACCCCCTTCCCTGCTAAATATATATAAGGAGATAGAGAGTGATCTTGGCATTACCCTTCAGAAGGATGGTTCGCTTGAGGGATGGGCACGCCAGGGAGTTTTCCTGCTCAACGCAGTGCTTACGGTAAGAGCTTCTGAAGCCACTTCCCACAGCACGATAGGATGGATGGAGTTTACAGATGCCGTTATTCGCATCCTTTCCGAGAAGCGCGAAAATATCGTTTTCCTGCTTTGGGGCAATTTCGCAAGGAGCAAAAAGGATCTCATTGATACCTCCAAACATTTCGTATTTGAAGCAGCTCACCCGTCGCCTCTTGCAAGAGGGGCTTTTTTTGGATGCAGACATTTCTCTATGACCAATGAAGCACTTGTAAGCCGCGGACTCTCCCCTATTGACTGGAGTTTGTAATAACTTTTTGAATTCTTGTTTTTTAACTATAACTTCGCGGTGTGATATCTGATATGAAAAATATGAGACTTGCACTTTTTCCGGGCTCTTTCGATCCCTTCACCATGGGTCACCTGGATGTTTTAAAATCCGCACTGAAACTTTTTGACAAAGTTGTCGTAGCTGTCGGATACAACAGTTCCAAAGGAGGACTATTTTCTCCCGAAGCCAGAGTCGAGATGATAAAGAAAGCCATCGGTGATCTGGAACGCGTAGAAGTAGACTCATACACCGGCCTCACAGTGGATTACTGCAGACAAATAGGGGCAGTATGCATCATCAGAGGCTTGAGAACTACCACCGACTTCGAACTTGAAAGCGTTATCGCCCAGGCCAACCGCAAAATGGCTCCGGAGATCTCCAGTATATTTATCCCTGCCGGACACGAATATTCATTTATCTCCTCAACGGTAGTAAGAGATGTACTCATGAATGGCGGTGACGCCAAATGTTTTTTGCCACCCGGCATTGACATCGACGCTTACATTCACAAATAGTATCTGTCACAGGCATGAAACAAAGGGTAACATCTTTGGTTTTCGTCCTGGTCATAGGAATATTTTCCACATTCGGCCAGAACACGGCCAAAATCCACCAAGGCATCGAAGAATACTTCGACTCTCTCCTCTTTTATCCTACAGACACCATCAACTCCAGAATTGATCGCCTGATATCCGCTCTTCCTGATAAAAAAGATCAGGCCAAAGTTGCCGGAGCTGCATTTGACTATTTTTATGGTTCTCCTGTAATGGGAATGGAGGCGGTTTCACTCCACATCGCTGACAACTGGTTTCTCAACGGAAAACTCGAATGGGCCAATCCTGAAAGCTGGCATCTGCTCTATACTTTTGCGGAGTTCAACAGATCATCTATGATTGGCTGCGATGCTCCAGAACTCATTGTAGAGAGCATGGATGGCTATATGGTCAACATTCTCAAAGGTGACGGCCAGTGGAAAATACTCTATTTCTACGATGACAAATGCAGTACCTGTAAGGAAGAAACCCCACAACTGGCCAAATTTGCCAAAGAGTATTCCGGCCCGCGAATCACCATCTTCGCAATCTATACCCAAGGCAACCGCAATGAGTGGGAAGAGTATGTCAAGCGGATTTTCGGAGATATTTCCAATCCGGATGTCATTATACTTCATCTCTGGGATCCCGAGGTCGCCAGTTCGTATCACATGAAATATGGAGTACTGACTACTCCAACGATGTTTCTAATAGACAGATTCAACATCATCTCCGGCCGCAAACTCAACTGTGAAGCACTCTACCACCTTCTGAATGTAAAAATCAGAGAAAGCAACGATTTCAGGCAACTCTTCGCCAATATATTCTCTTCGATGGAACCGGTTGACAAAGAGGTGATAGACCAGGTTGCGGAAACTTTTTACCGAAGGACGGCCCCGGATTCGACACTTTACCGTGAAACATTTCACGAGCTCTATTCTTTCCTGAAAAATACTCCAGGGGCACCATTCCAGCAGGGAGCTTTGGACATCGGAGGCACCTACATACTCGGACAAAAGGAATATTGGTCCAAGGAATATCTGGATTATATTTCCTACGATATAAGACTCTCCTCCACCAATCTCCCGGGAGAAAAGGCTTCCGACCTTTTCCTCACTGACATTAAGGGACGAGAGCGCAGATTACTACATGGGGGCTCCCGATACACCATTCTATGGTTTTATATTAGTTCATGTGAAAAGTGACACAAAGAAGCACATGCCTTGGCGGAAAAAGAGATATACCTCAGAAAAAATGGGGTCAGGGTCAAATGCATCCATGTCAG
>JAAZEZ010000017.1 GCA_012511975.1 Bacteroidales bacterium
CTGCATAATATGAGGCTCTCTCCTATGACACTTCAGTATTTGGTTGATGCTTTTAAGCTTAAATGAAGATAAGAGTTTACAGCTTGAACCCTATTTTGTTGAGAAGGCTACAGAGGCCGGTAAGCATCTCCTGTATTTGGAAACTATGGATTATCAATTAAAACGCTTGTTCACATATATTGGTAATTCGTTACCATTTAATGAATCCCTTTCTATTGAGGAGCAAGCCAAGGAATTATATAATTATGCAAAAAGCTCATCCTCCGGTACCCCTATCCCCTTGTTAGATTCAGATGAAGAAAAATACATGAGTCAGAAATTGACGGAAATGGAGTGTGATCCGGAGACATATGAGATGCTCGTATCTAAAAGAAATAAAAAGTGGATCCCAAAAATCGTCAAACAGATCCATAAAGAACAAACTTTTATAGCGGTTGGAGTCTTGCATTTAGTCGGGGAAGACAGCCTGATTTACCTGTTGAGAGAGACAGGATATGAAGTTTCGCCCGTCAAATGATAAGAACTGCTCCTAAAGCATAATCATGGTTAATATAAAACGGGGTTCATGTCAAAACATCCACTTTTCGTAACAAGCAGTATAACTACTAATCTGAATTATTTCTGTGCTCGCATATGCAGTTAATATGACACAAAAATCTTATTTTTGTGTCATATAATATAAATTGTTAACAAGGGAGATGCATATGAGTAAAAATATCCAAATAAGAAACAGCACGACTGATTTCATTGTTTTTACTAAGCAAGCGGGGGAAGAGGGAATAGAAGTCAGGGTACACGATGAGAGCATCTGGCTTACTCAAAAGGCTATGGCGCAACTTTTTGAATGTTCCACAGACAATATAAGCCTGCATTTGAAAAACATATTTGCAAGCAAAGAATTACTGGAAGATTCAGTTACCGAGGAATCCTCGGCAACTGCTTCTGACGGCAAGGTTTATAAAATGAAATTCTATAATCTTGATGCTATAATTTCTGTGGGTTATCGCATAAATTCAATTAGAGCGACTCAGTTTCGTCAATGGGCGACAAAGGTTTTAAGAACTTTTACTATACAAGGATATGTTTTAGATAAACAACGACTGGAAAACGGTCAGGTATTTGATGAAGCATACTTTGAACATTTGCTTGATGAAATTAGAGAAATCAGGGCAAGTGAAAGAATGTTTTATCAGAAAATTACTGATATCTATTCCACTGCAATGGACTATTCTCCTACTGCGAAGATTTCACAAGATTTTTTTGCTGCTGTTCAAAATAAACTTCATTATGCAGTACATCATCACACAGCTGCCGAATTAATTGTAGAACGAGCTGACCATAAAAAAGAATATATGGGACTTACTACCTGGAAGAATGCTCCTGGTGGAAAAATTGTGAAATCCGATGTCGTTATTGCAAAAAATTATCTTTCTAAAACTGAAATGGAAAACTTGAATCAGTTTGTGACAATGTATTTGGATTATGCGGAAAGACAAGCAAAACGCAAAATTCCAATGACCATGGAAGACTGGGCTAAAAAGTTGGATGTGTTTTTGGAGTTCAACGAAGAAGACATTCTGAAAGACAAAGGAAAGGTTTCAGCCGAGATTGCAAAAAGTTTTGCTGAAAGCGAGTTTGAAAAATATAGAGTGATTCAAGACCAACTGTATCAAAATGATTTTGACAAGTTACTTCAGATAACAAAGGTCAACGACTAACGGCCACTAGTTATCCGGATGTCTTTAGCGCAGCGTTTCTGAGATTTTTAGAATCTCCTCAACACTCGAAAATCGATATTGAGCCGGAATACCTTGAAAACCGCGGTTGCGCCAGTCGGCGAGGGCGAATTCAATTCCTGCTGCACAGGCACATTCAAAGTCATATTCCGTATCTCCGAAATAGATACTCTCCTCTACTATCGCACCGGATTGGGACAAATAGGCTAAAAGCGGATCGGGCCAGGGTTTGTGACGCTCCGAATCATCACTTGTGATGACCGTCTCGAAAAGATCTTTCCATTGTGACAAATGTGGGTCGTAATTGAATTCAAAACGGCTGCGTGAGGTCACGATACCTAGTTTAAATCCCATTTCGCGAAGACTGAGAAGCATTTCGGAAACACCCTCAAAAGGAACAATGAGATACATCAGTTCCCGGAAATTCTTCTCCCAACTGTGTGCTGCCGCCTCAACATCCTTAAAACCCATTTTTTGAGCCGCGACCATAGTCGGTATTCCGAAATAGGGATAGAGCTCATCGTAGGTCATATCTTTGCCCATAAGCTCCTTAACACTCTTTTGCAAAGAGAGAACACCAGTCTTTTCGGTGTCTAGCAATGTGCCGTCTATGTCAAAAATCAGATGCTTGTATTTCCTCTGCTCCATATCTCCATCACAATCCAAGATATGCTTTCTGCTCCTCAGTAAGCACATCGATGCTAACTCCCAGGCTCTCAAGCTTCTTTACTGCCACGTAGTTGTCTATCTCCTCAGGAACCAAAACAATAGAAGGGGGCAATTTGCCACGACTCTTAACCAAATATCTCGCGCTTAGTGCCTGGATGGCAAAACTCATATCCATAATCTCGGCTGGATGCCCATCTCCGGCAGCCAGGTTGACCAACTTGCCTTCAGCGATTATATAGATGCAGCGACCGTCTGCCATCTTGTAACCGATGAGATTGGTACGTGCCTCAAAACTCTCCACAGCTACTTGTGAGAGTTGTGCCACCGACACCTCGCAGTCAAAGTGACCTGCGTTACAACAGATAGCGCCATCTTTCATCTTCTCAAAACTTGGGGCAGTGATAACATCCTTACATCCTGTAACTGTCACAAAGATATCACCTATAGGAGCTGCTTCTTCCATCTTCATTACCTTAAAACCATCCATAATCGCCTCCAGCGCCTTTACCGGTTCCACCTCAGTCACGATTACCGAAGCTCCAAGTCCCTTGGCGCGCATTGCAACGCCTTTACCACACCAACCGTAACCAGCTACAACTACATTTTTTCCTGAAACGATAAGGTTAGTGGTGTTATTTATGCCATCCCAAACAGATTGGCCGGTACCATATCTGTTATCGAAAAGATATTTACAGTTGGCATTGTTGACCATTACCATCGGGTATTTGAGAGTATTGGTTTGCGCCATACGTATCAAACGATTGATGCCGGTGGTAGTCTCTTCACAACCTCCTATCACTTTGTCGATTAAATGAGTGAATCGGGTGTGCATCAGATTAGTCAGGTCTCCACCATCATCGATTATGATATCAGGACCACACTCCAGCACACTACAGAGATGGCGATCATATTCCTCCGCCGTAGCGTCATACCATCCAAAGACATTTAGTCCCTCTTTTACAAGTGCCGCCGCAACATCATCTTGTGTCGAGAGGGTGTTGCTGCCGGTTACGTACATTTCGGCGCCACCGCTCGCAAAAACCATACAAAGGTATGCCGTCTTTGCCTCGAGGTGTACTGAAAGTGCTATTTTGAGCCCCTTGAAGGGCTTTTCTTCAATAAATTCCTTTTCAATGGAGCTGAGTACGGGCATATTCCGCTTCACCCAGTCAATCTTGCGTTTGCCGCTCTCCCAAAGATTGATATTCCTAATTTCGCTCATTGTTGTTTTTATTATTTGATTTTATTTTGTCTATTTTGATCAGAACGGGAAGATGATCACTATAACCGTTCTGAAAACTGTTGCCGTTATAACTGCGTTTTGGCCACCCTTTTTGCAGCATGAAGTTGCGTTTGAAAATTTCGCAATAATGCTTTTGATTCATCTTGACGAGTTTCAAGCCTGATGAATCGGGAAATGTTTCGAGCAAATTGGGGCTGACGATGATGTTATCGAAGAGAGTCCAACGATGATTGTGTACACTGGTACCAAGTCCCTCGTCATGTAGCACCCAAAAAGGGTTGAAATAATCACCCTCTTCCACTAAGGACATTTTTTTTCTTGCTCTGAGCAAAACTGAAAGAGACTCGTCCGATGGCGAATCATTCATATCTCCCATCACCACAATCTTGATATCGGGATATTTTTCACGCATTGTCAATGCGTGGTGGTAGATTGTCTCTGTACCTGCGCGGCGAAATCCGGCAGAGTTTTTAATTCCGGTCCTCCTCGAAAGAAGATGACAAACATAAAAACAGAACATCTCTCCATCAATCTTGCCCCAGACACAAAGTATGTCGCGGCCGATATATTCACGTCCGCTCCGCAATACCAGCTTCACAGGACAACTTCCTTCTATCTTAAACTTGTCAGGGCGATAAAAAAGTCCCACATCAACACCACGGACATCATTAGATTCATAATGTATACACCTGTATCTGGCTCCGCGGACGCGTCTTTGATCGGCCAGATCCTGCATCACCGCCTTATTCTCCACTTCAGAAACACCCAAAATCACAGGGAATCCCCCATGTGCATTGGAAACCGTGGAAATAACCTCTGCCAGATTCTCGAGTTTTTTCTGATACTTCTGCGTCGTCCATCTTTTAGGGCTTGAAGGGGTAAATTCCTCATCCTGCGTGTTTGGATCGTCTAAAGTGTCATACAGATTCTCAAGGTTGTAGAACATTATGATGTAAGACATCTTATTGGGTATTGATGCGCAAAATTAGTGATTATTATCCATTTTTTACTAACTTGCATTTTATTTAACTGCGAAGAGTATGTATGAACAGTTGTTGAATCTTGATCCGGTCAAGATTAATTTCTCTAAAGCGGGAATAGATATGATCAATATCGTGCTCGCATTTGTGATGTACGGTGTTGCACTGGGTATTAAACCTTCATTGTTCAAAGAGGTTTTCAAAAAACCCAAATCGGTAATTCTGGGAGCAATCTGTCAGATGGTACTCCTGCCTGCATTTACATATCTGCTTGTACTCATTCTCAATGACCATATAACACCAATGGTAGCTATGGGTATGATACTGGTGGCAGCCTGCCCGGGAGGCAATATATCCAACTTTATGTCTTCGCTTTCCAAGGCCAATGTAGAGCTTTCTGTGACTTTTACAGCCCTCAGCACCTCTCTGGCACCGCTTACTACTCCGGGTAACTTCGCCCTGTGGGGTGGACTTTACGTCAGATACCTCAACAAACAGGCTGCAGGAGCTCTGCAACCCCTTGAGATTCCCATCTCAGAGGTTATAATCACGGTCTTTATCCTACTTGGCATATCCTTGATACTCGGTTTATTGACCAACAAATACCTTCCTAAGGTTTCCGAGAAGCTCAAAAAACCGATGCAAGTATTCTCCATCCTCTTTTTCATTTTAATGGTTGTCCTCGCATTTGGTAATAACTTGCAACTCTTTCTCCAGTATATCTGGTACATTTTCTTCATAGTATTGATTCATAATGCACTGGCACTAGCCATCGGCTACGGTACCGGCACTGTCTTTAGGATACCGCGCGAAGATCGTCGTACCATCACCATCGAAACCGGCATACAAAATTCCGGACTGGGACTGGTGCTGCTGTTCAATCCAAAGATATTCCCTCCCGATCTGATGAATGGAGGAATGCTTTTTATCACCGCCTGGTGGGCTATCTGGCACATAATTTCCGGACTGGCAGTCTCTGTAATGTTTAATTATTCCACCAGAAGACGCCTAGCCAAAGCGCAGAAAGTAAATGTGTAAGTCAAAGAAACATAGAGAGATTTACGACAAGGATCACTTGTACGCCTTCCTCAGATACTCTGTCGATGCGTGTATCAAGGCTTCCTACCAAAAAATTATTTTCCTCAATACGGATCGGATCCCGAGAGATGCTGCGGTCATTTTTACTCCCAATCACTGTGACGCCCTTATGGATCCTCTACTGGTACTGGCTGCAAACAGAGATAGGAAAGTATTTATTGCGAGAGCGGACATTTTTAAGAAACCGATGCTCCGTAAACTTCTCACCTTCTTCAAGATGATCCCTATTAATCGCATTAGGGACGGCATCAGGTCGGTAACGGCAGTAGAGCAAACTATAAGAGTCTCCATCAAGGTACTGGAAAACAAGGTAAGTATATGTATTTTACCCGAAGGCACCCACCGCCCCATGCACAGCCTATTGCCTATAGGAAAAGGTATTGCAAGGATCGCATGTGGTGCTTATGATGCTCTTGGTGATAACCACCCGATATACATTGTACCGGTTGGAGTAGAGTACGGTGATTATTACAGGTTCAGATCCACTGCCATGGCCAACATTGGAGAGCCCTTCAACGTATCTGAATTTATCTCCTCACAACGTCAGGAGGGTATGTCGGAGCGCGACATCATGGAGGCCATTCGACAGCAGGTAAAAGAGCGTCTGCAAGAACTGATAGTCTATATCGACGATGATGAGCAATATGAGGCTGTTTGGGAGTTAGCGAAGCTCCATAGTGGCGAAATATGTAAGTGTCGCGTTAAGGAACGCTTTGACGCTAACAGGGAGATCATCAGCCGAATCAAGCAGTTAAGGGAGCGTGACCCGAAGAAGGCATCCGCACTTCTGGGCAAGGCCGACAAACTAAGAGAACGCCGTCTCAAGTCTAAGGTAAGTATCAACGCCATACACCACAAGCACCCGCTGCTTGCCGCAATATTGGGCACTCTGGCACTTCTGCCTGGGATTCTTCTATTTTTGCTGATGGCGGCCGCATCTCTACCCGTCTGGGCTCTATCTGAGATACTCTGTACCCGGTTCAAGGACCGTGCGTTTCACAATTCTGTACGCATGGTAGTCTTTTGGGTAGTCTGGAGTCTCTTGTATTTGATTGAAGTTGTGCTGCTCTTCTGCTTCGCCCCTTGGCAGTGGGCTCTTGCCGCTGCTATTATTCTAATGCCCGCACCATTATTTGTCTATGACTTTTTTGAATTTATGCGCATGCTGGCTTCTATATGGAGAATAGTTTTCAACCGCAAGTTGAGAAATGAATACAGAGAAATAAAAAATGAATTGAAAAATATCTGATATTGAATAATTATGAAACGACTCTGTATAATCCTGCTAATGGTAGGAATCCTTTTCCCCGCCTTATCACATGGTCAGACTCAAGATACCTTGCGTACCGTTCAGGCTATAGATACTCTGCGTATGAAACCACGCGGCGAGAAAAAACCGGAAACAGAGGTACTTGTAGCTCCTCCGGACACCACAGTAAAGAGTTCAGAGGCTAATGAACTTGCCAAGGGAGATATCGTCAAAACCGGACTCTCGTTCGGACCGCTACCAGTCGTTGCCTTTGATAACGATAAGGGATTTCAGTATGGTGCCCTGCTCAATATTTACAATTTCGGAGACGGATCGTGGTATCCCATACCTAAATCTCAGTGGTATTTTGAGCTTTCAAGATTTACGAAGGGATCTCAACTCTACGTGATCTCTTATGACAACCGCACCTTGATCCCAGGGGTTCGCCTTTCTACTGCACTCCAGGTGACAAAGGATAAAGCACTCGATTTTTATGGTTTCAACGGTTATGAGTCTTTTTATGACAGTTCCCTAGAGACCGGATTTTACCGTATGAACCGTATGGTACATACTTTCAAGGTTGACTTTACGGGACAGTTGGAGGACAATTTCTACTGGAAGGCCGGATATCATTTCAGCCATTTCAGGACAGGATCCTTCGAGGGTGAAAACTATACTCTTCCGACCACTCTTTTCGACATTTATAAGGCTGCTGAGATCATACCCGAAGATCAGGCTGACGGAGGCATTTCAAGTGCCATCAGAGTGGGAATAATGTATGACTCGCGTGATTTTGAGGCAGCCCCATCCAAAGGTATCTGGGCAGAGGCCAATATTGCTTACGCCCCTAAATTTTTGGGTACTTCAGTGGGTTATACAAAATATAATCTCACTTTCAGAAACTATCTGCCTATTGCAAAAGATAAACTTGTTTTTGCCTACAGGCTCAACTTGCAGGGCTTCCTCGGCAAAGAATCGCCGGCATTCTATATGCTCCCTTACGATATGTACCTTGGCACCGGATATGACAGGGAGGGATTTGGCGGTTACCGCGCTGTACGAGGCCTTATGAGAGGACGTGTCCAAGGGGCTCATACCGGCTATTTCAACACCGAACTGCGCTGGAGATTTGTAAGTTTTCACCTTTGGAAACAGAATATCGCATTTGCATTGAGCGGATTCTTTGATGGAGCAAGAGTTTTTAAAGGATTTAGCAATGATTTTAAGGTTAGCGGATTGTCATCATATAACTTAACGTCATCGTATTACCCTCCTCAAGGCGGCCCTCAACAATATATGCTCTACGGAGGAAAAGAGAAGTTTCATTTGAGCGCCGGAGGCGGAATCAGGTTTATAATGAACAGAAATTTTATCGTAGCTTTCGAGTATGGCAAGGCATTTGATGCACAAGATAATAGCAAAGGTGCCTTCTATATAAATACTGGGTTCCTCTTTTAGTTTGATTTTAAAAAATAGAATATGAAACGATTATCAATCGCCTTAATACTATCGGTATCACTCCTGTTTTCATCAGGGTGCATCGACAAGTATTTGGAGGACATTGCAGAACTTGAACACAGGCTCGATCTGATAGAACAGTTGTGTGAGGAAATGAATGTCAACATCAGGTCTCTACAGGTGATTGTCTCCTCTATTCAGGACAAGGATATGATCTCCGGTGTGACATCCATCACTCAGAGCGGCAAGGAGATTGGCTACAAGATTAATTTTGTCAAGACAGCCCCTATAACCATCTATCATGGCACAAATGGCAAGGTGCCCCTTATCGGAACAGCCAAGGATACAGACGGTAATTATTACTGGAATATCAAATATGACAATGGTGCCGTAGGCTGGATTACCGACGAATATGGTCAAAAAGTGCTCGCAATGGGCATTGCCCCCTTTATAAAAGTAAAGGACGAGCGATGGGTGATCTCATTCGACGGAGGCACCACCTGGACTGACCTTGGACAAGCCACAGGAGAACATGGAGATTCAATGTTCGAAAGTATCATCACTACCAATCCCAATTATGTGTTAATCAAACTTACCAACGGCACAGAATTTAGAATTCCCGTTTATGAGAAATATTTGGCACTCAAGACTGAGGCAGAAAGAATCAACAGCAATGTAAATGCACAAAAAACAATACTTAACGCATTAGCCTCTCGGATTGTCTATATCAAGAATGCCGGAGACATTGTGGAAAATGGTGAACGCGTTGGTACCTACTGTGAACTTTCCAACGGAGAGAGTTTCAAGGTCTATGATTGGCAAAGCAGCAACGCTCCAAAAATATTCTCAGTACTTGATACTATTACTGGGTTGCACTACTGGACTTTTCAGCAAAGTGGAGAAGAAATGGAATGGCTACTTGATTCCGAAGGCAATAAGATACGTAGTGTTGGGGATACTATACCTCCTCCTAAAATAACCCTGAAAGTGGATAATAATGGCTTTTTTTACTGGACTATCGAGTACGAAGATGGGACTATTATCACCACAGAAGCCCCTCAACTCTTTGTCAACCGCTCTGCTTCCATTTTTAGGAGAGTAATCGATAACGACCCTGACTTCGTAACTTTCATAATCTGGGATGGCACTCAATATCGTCTGCCCAAAGGATTTACTGTATCAATAGAAACCAACATCTCAATGGATGTTAATTCTGTCGAGCACCTCGACTATACGGTTTATGGTGCAGAATATTCCGACGTTAAGGCAGCATTCATTACACAGGGCGGGTTTAAGGCTTATCTATCTGACACATTAGGTGTCATAACCATCGAATCTCCTAATGACTTTACCCCCGAGCAGGGCAAAATACTGGCTGTTTTTACCATACAAAATAGTCAGAGAAGCTCTATCAAAACTATTACTGTAACAAAATTGTAGAGTATGAAACGCAGACTATCATCAATTCTGACAGCATTCGTTCTGGTTTTATCTCTCACAGGATGTTTTAACCAGCTTGAGAATGAGCTAGGCCATATCAGCAGGCGTATTAAGGCTATGGAAGATAACCTCGTTCTGATGAATGAGAATATCAGCACCCTTCATAACCTTGTAAACAAGCTCAACAGCTATGACTTTGTAACCAAAATCACACGTATCTATGACGGTAATGAGGTAATAGGCTACATCATTGCATTCTCCAATAGTCCAAGCATCACTATCTACAATGGTAAAGATGCTCAAACCCCCGTTATCAGTGTCAAAAAAGCCGAAGATGGAATCTTCTACTGGGTAGTCTCTTATTCAGTAGGACACGAGGAATTCGTCACCAATAATGTAGGACAAAGAGTACCCGCTGTTGCAGTTACACCGAAAATCAAAATCGAAAACGGCAACTGGATGGTAACTTATGACAACGGCGTAATCTGGCACAACCTCGGAAAGGCAACAGGAAGTGCCGGCACATCATTTATCAAAAATGTAACCGAAAATGATGGTTATGTGCAGTTTAATTTCCTTGACGGCACATACATTACTATACCCACCCTCGAGACTTATGATGCATTGACTGACATCGTCAATAGAACCAACTCCAACCTTGCATCTCTCGAAGAGCTGGTGAATCTCGTGAGTCAGGGAGTCTATGCCAAAGACATCAAACCTATAATTGAAAAGAGAGATACTATCGGCTACAACCTCTTCCTCTCTGATAGTACGGTACTAACATTCTATAATGGGATAGCCACAAACCTACCGACCATTGGTGCTGCACAGGACTCTGCAAATCCGGCAGATAGCAATTTTTATTGGACCATTAAATACGAAAGTGACCAGACGGCACGCTGGATCCTAGTTGGTGGCAAGAAGGTGAGAGTCACTCCTCAGAAGGGCACCATGCCGATGTTAGGACTAAAAAGGCATCTTGACGGAGTATACTACTGGACTATCTCTTACGACTCAGGCAAGACTTACACCTGGCTGTTGTCCGACGACAACAAGGTACCTGCTGCTGTACCTGAAATCAACATGATAATTACAGCCATAACCAATATCGGGACAAACTACATAGAGTTGACAATGGGCGAACAGAAAGTGCTAATACCCCGATACGCCCCTTTCAAGATTGATATCCAAACTACCTGTAAGATGCTTGCTTCAAGTACTCTCAGTATTGGATACACAATTACCGGAGGCAGCAACGACATAGATCTTCTTCCGGTAACCCGGGATGGATTTTACGCCAGGGTAATCAAAACAACGGCTAAAACCGGTACTCTGACCATTTATTCACCCGCAACATTTGCCGAAGGCATGGAGAGCGAACTCGTGCTTATCATTTCAGATGGGCAGGGCTCCCTGAAAAACACCATAATCACCATCAAACACGGAAGTTAACGATGAAAAGGAATATACACAAAATTGTCACATATATTTTGCTTGCTGTCGCACCGCTTGTAAGCAACAGTTGTGTAGACCTATCAGACAAGATTCTGGAACTTTTAGATCGTGTTACATATGCTGAAAGTATGGTCCACGTTACCAATACCACTATAAATGCTCTCTATACCACCATTAGGGCTCTTGAGCAGAATGACCATGTAAATGGTATCGATGAGATCAAGGAAAACGGAGAAGTTGTCGGTTATGTTATAAGCTTCACTAGCGGCTCCTATGTAAATATTTATCACGGAAACACCGGCATCACCCCGATTGTTGGTATCCAGCAAAATACTACAAATGGTTACTATTACTGGACAATTCAAAAAGGCACATCCAGCCCCACCTGGATGACCAATTCTTTCGGACAAAGAGTGAGGGCTACCGGTACCATTCCAAAACTAAAAATAGAGAGTGGTTACTGGTGGGTTTCATATGATGACGGCAGTTCCTGGCAAAGGCTCAGTGAGGCTACCGGCGAAGAAGGCAGCTCGGTGTTCAGGGATATAGACTATTCTGATCCCTATTTCGTCAAATTTACCCTTTATGACGGTAAATCTTTCCAGATTCCAACACAGCGAGGCTTTGAAGAGTTGAGCACTTATTGTGATAATATCAACACCAACATTGGCTCCTGCATGGAGATCTTCAATACTATCGATACTACGCTACTGGTAGAATCAGTAAGCGAACTTACCCAAAACGGAAAATTTGCAGGTTATGCCATCAAAGTTAAGAGTGGAAAAGTGTATGAACTCTAGACCGGTCTTAATTGTGACAAAAAAATTCTTCTTGGTATCAAATATAATGCTGACGTTTCTTCATATTGCTGGACAATCAAAATAGGAGAAACAGGTACTGAAAATTGGCTAATGAGCGATGGCAAAGTGCTCACCGCACAGCCGGATGATCTCAAACCTTCGATAGGTATCAAGGACTCTTCAGGTATTTATTACTTTACCATCTCATATGGAAATAGTGATCCGCAGTGGATAGTCGATGAAGAAGGCAATCCCATACGTGCTAGTGTTGACATACTTATATCACCCTTTAAAAGCATCGAAGTATTGGAACACTCAATAATCATCACTACGGCAAACGATTATAAGTTCTCCATGATAAGAGCCAGACGTGGTATTCCCTCAATGAGTCTCTCTGTCGCCCCCAGAAAAAATCACCCTGACTCTGCACTAATGACGTTTGATGCCATAAACGGCTATTATGTTCCGGGAATAGTGGAAAATGAGGATTATTTTTTTGAGATTAAAATAAGGGATACGCTCTTCAATCACTCCGATTATTATTCCAAGTTTGCATCTTATCTTGAGGTGGCAGGCATCTCTGTTACCGCGTTCGCCATCGATAATGGATATATCAAGAATGTGGTACCAAATCTTACTAAGTTTGATTTCAATACTGTTTCGATAGAAGGAGCACTACGATTTTACTATGACTCCTACTTCGGTATTACATATCACTCCGGTCCCAAGGATACAGTTAAACACTCAAGGATAGCCGTATTCCTTAACTGGAATAACGAAGCCAACACCTCCATGAAGGTCATCGAACTCAAAAACCAAAACGTACACTAGTATTTTGGAATAGAGCGTAAATAGTACTGCCATAAAGTGAAAACTATCGAGTTCCAAACCCGGAACTCGGAACTCGGAACTACAACTCTTAACTCATTACTCGAAACTTAATGGATTTAAAGTCTTATAAAAATGCCGGTGTTGTCGAAGGCGTTGTTTCAGTTGTAGCTAACACCCTGTTGTTTATACTGAAATACTGGGCCGGTATTGTAACCGGATCTTTAGCTATTGTAGCCGATGCATGGCACACTATGTCCGACTCAATCAGTTCCATAGTATTGATTGCTGCTACCGGACTTTCCAATAAAAAACCCGATAAAAAACATCCTTTCGGCCATGGTCGCTGGGAACAGATAGCTGCCATCTTCATTGGAATTATTCTTGCTATCATTGCTTACGACTTCCTCAAGGACTCCATTTTAAGACTAAAAGATCATACCTCGGTCACATTCGGCACCCTTGCCATCGTAGTGACCTGTATCTCCATCGTAGTCAAGGAAGCTTTAGCACAATATGCTTTCCGTCTTGCCCGCAAAACGGGCAATGTAGCCATTAAAGCCGACGGATGGCACCATAGAAGTGATGCGCTCTCTTCTGTAGTGGTACTGATTGGCATCTTGCTCGCCAAATACTTCTGGTGGATGGATAGTGTACTTGGCATCATTATAGCTTTGATGCTCTTCTACGCAACTTATACCATTATAAAGGAAGCCATCACCAAGATACTTGGGGAAGAGCCTTCTGAGGAACTTATAAAAAAGATTAACGATGCTGTTACAGAGATGTATCCTGAAGGATTACAACTGCATCATTTTCATATTCACAACTACGTCACTCACCAGGAGGTGACATTTCATATCAGACTCCCCGGAGAACTCTCACTGGAGGAAGGCCACTCCGTCGCGACTGCCATTGAGAAAATGATTGAAGAGCGATTTAATATCACTTCTACAATTCACGTTGAACCTCTTGATTTCGAACATCCTTAAGAGCAAAAACAGCAATTACAGGATAATGATCGGAGATGTACTCTACACCTGCATAGGAGCCGGTAAGAGTTTTAAATAGCAACGGAGACAGATTTCTGAAATAGATATGGTCTATTACTTTACCACCCTCTTCGGGATCTATTTTACCCCAACTATTGAATGTGTTGAGCGAATCTGTAACAGGAGCCGCACTACGCGCTGAAGTCATATACTCTTCAATCGGACCCAAAATGGGATCATTGTACACCGCATTGAAATCACCGGTAAGCACCACTGCCGCATCATCCGGTATTAAACTTTTCATACGCTCTACAATGAGTTTACCGGACTCTTCACGGGCAACTTTACCCATATGATCAAAATGAGTGTTGTAGAAATACAACTCTTGACCACTATTTTTGTCCAGCAGACGAACCATTGTAACAATCCGATGAAAGGCCGCATCCCAGCCCATTGAAACCTCATCCGGTGTCTCACTCAACCAGAAAATAGTGCTTTCCAGAAGTTCAAAACGGCTCTTTTTATAAAAAACGGCATTGGATTCGCCAGTGTTTGGACCATCATTGCGAGCCACTCCGTAGAAGCCATATTCCGGCAAATGTTCTTCCATATAGTTGACCTGTCCTAATAGACCCTCCTGAATACCGAAAAGATCCGGGTTGACTTCGTTTATCATCTCAATCACAGCTTCTCTTCGGAATATCCAACTATTTTCTCCGTCAAAGTCATCGCTGAGGCTCAGACGTATATTGAATGACATCGCTACGATCTCATTTTCGCTCTTTGCGTCGCTGCAACTGCAGCACAACGCCATAGCGGCCAATGCCGCAACAATAAAAATTCTTTTCATTTTGCAAATATAAAAATAGTTCTGAGTATGTAGTGTGTAGTATGTAGTTAGTTCTAAGTATGTAGTATGTAGTATGTAGCGAGGAGTATGTAGTTAGCTCTAAGTATGGAGTATGGAGTATGTAGTGAGGAGTATATTACTAGAAACTAAAAATTTACTCGGAACTCGGAACTGACCTCAAAAGACAAAAATGCTCCCCGAAGGGAAGCGTTTTTGCTTTTGTGGTCCCAACTGGACTTGAACCAGTGACCCCCTGATTATGAGTCAGGTGCTACTAACCAACTGAGCTATGGGACCTGAAACTATCTATGATGTACAAAAGATAATCTAACAAAAGTCATAGACGTCCTAAGAAGCCTGATGACCCTTTGCGTGACAAAAGTAGCAAAAAAATGATTTATCGCAAAAATACTTTTATCAAACCTTAATTTCAACCTCAACACCACTGGGGAGCTCAAGCTTCATAAGCGCATCAACAGTCTTAGGAGTTGAGCTGTAAATATCCAGGAGGCGACGGAATGAATTGAGTTCAAACTGCTCGCGTGCCTTTTTATTTACAAAAGTTGAGCGGTTAACAGTAAAGATCTTCTTATCTGTGGGGAGCGGAATAGGACCGCTGACAACAGCACCTGTAGACTTTACTGTCTTTACAATCCTGTCAACCGATTTATCAACCAGTGCATGATCGTAAGATTTCAATTTTATTCTGATTTTCTGGCTCATTATTGTTATTTTTTTAATTATTCATCATCATTGTCGTGATAAAACCTATATCCGCCATGCTTCTCGACAACATCCTTTGCAATATTTTCGGGAACCTCAGCATAATGTGAAAATTCCATTGTGGCCGTGGCGCGTCCCGATGAAAGTGTTCTCAAAACAGTGACATAACCGAACTGTTCAGCAAGAGGAACTTTGGCTTTGACAATTCTTGCATTGCCTTTGGAATCCATATCGGCAATCTGGCCCCTACGACGGTTGATGTCACCGACAATATCACCCATATATTCCTCGGGAGTAACAACTTCCAGGGACATGATCGGTTCCATCAGTACCGGTGAGCACTTGGGAAGTGCTTTGCGGAATGCCTGACGGGCACAGATCTCGAATGAAAGTGAGTCGGAATCGACAGGATGGAAGGAGCCTTCCAAAAGTCTTACCTTCATGGATGTCACCTCGTAACCTGCCAAAACACCATTTGCCATTGCAGATTTGAAACCTTTTTCGACAGAGGGGATAAAATCACGGGGAATATTTCCGCCTTTTACTTCATCAATAAACTGAAGTCCTGTCACGCCCTCATCTGCAGGGGAGATTTCGACAATTATATCGGCAAATTTACCTCTACCGCCTGTCTGCTTCTTGAATACCTCTCTGTGTTGATATGTACCGGTGATGGCCTCTTTGTAATTTACCTGAGGTGCACCCTGGTTGATCTCAACGCCGAATTCACGGCGAAGACGATCCACAATGATATCAAGATGAAGCTCGCCCATACCACTAATAATGGTTTGGCCGGTCTCAACGTCAGTCTGGACAGTAAAGGTGGGGTCTTCTTCTGAAAGCTTTCCAAGAGCGATACCAAGTTTGTCAAGATCTTTCTGGGTCTTGGGTTCTACTGCCAGACCGATAACCGGATCCGGAAATGTCATTGACTCCAGAACAATAGGTTTATCTTCGCGACAAATGGTGTCACCTGTACGCAACTCCTTGAAACCAACAGCAGCACAGATATCGCCCGCTTCAACGCAGTCAATAGGATTCTGTTTGTTGGAGTGCATTTGGTAAAGCCTTGCAACACGTTCCTTTTTACCGGAACGAGTATTAAGCACATAGGAGCCGGCATCCAGTTTACCTGAATAGGCTCTGATAAAGGCCAATCTACCTACAAAGGGATCAGTGGCAATCTTGAACACCAGTCCGCAGAAGGGCTCTTCGGTGTTGAATTTGCGCACAAGCTCCTGACCGTTGCGTGGATCTATACCCTTGATTTCACCCTTATCCAGAGGAGAGGGTAGATAACGCATAACGGCATCAAGAAGCAATTGTACTCCTTTGTTTTTGAAAGAAGAGCCGCATGTGGTGGGAACCACTGCCATATCGATAGTTGCCTTTCTGAGGGCATCGATAATCTCCTCTTCGGTGATTGAATCGGGATCTTCGAAAAACTTCTCGAGTATTTCTTCATTGTACTCGGCAACTGACTCAATCAGTTTACCACGCCACTCCTCAACTTCTGCAACCATCTTCTCGGGAACCTCCCTTATCTCATAATTTACAAGGTCCTTGCTCAGATTGTAGAAATAGGCCTTTTTTGAAATAAGATCTACAACTCCCTCGAAGTTTTCCTCCGCTCCGATAGGGAGCGAAATGGGAATGGAACGTGCTCCAAGTTTCTCATTAATCTCCTCAACTACAGCAAGAAAATCAGCACCGGTACGATCCATCTTATTGACATAGGCAATCTTGGGCACGCGATACTTGTCTGCCTGGCGCCATACGGTCTCTGACTGAGGCTGTACGCGGCCTACCGCACAGAAAGTGGCGATTGTGCCATCAAGAACACGAAGTGAACGCTCCACCTCAACGGTGAAGTCAACGTGGCCCGGAGTATCTATAAGATTGATCTGGTACTGCTCATTGTTGTAATTCCAGAAAGCGGTGGTAGCAGCCGATGTTATGGTAATACCTCTCTCCTGCTCCTGGACCATCCAGTCCATGGTAGCAGCACCTTCGTGCACTTCCCCTAACTTATGGGTTTTACCCGTATAGTAGAGAATGCGCTCCGATGTAGTGGTCTTACCGGCATCGATGTGAGCCATAATACCAATGTTTCTAGTATATTTTAGATCTCTTGCCATCTAATGTACAAATACCTGATTAGAAGCGGAAGTGGGCAAAGGCCTTGTTGGCCTCAGCCATTCTATGCATATCTTCTTTTCTTTTGAGTGCTGCACCTTCATTATTATATGCAGCTATAATTTCTGCAGCCAACTTCTCAGACATTGAGCGGCCGGAACGTTTACGGGCGTAAAGTATCATATTCTTCATACTGAGAGAGACTTTTCTTTCCGGACGCAACTCTGTCGGTACTTGGAAGTTCGCACCACCTACTCTGCGGCTTTTTACTTCAACCTGCGGAGTAATGTTTTCCAATGCTTTTTTCCAAATTTCGAGAGGAGCCTTATCAGAATCTTTCATCTTCTCGCCGACCATGTCGATCGCATCGTAAAAAATAGAATAAGCGATACTCTTCTTCCCCTGTAACATCAAGTTATTCACGAAACGGGTAACCTGTACATCGTGATACTTGGGATCAGGAAGTAGAATCCTCTTTTTAGGCTTCGTTTTTCTCATTTTTTCTCAAAATTTAATAGTTAAAAATAATGGTTACTTCTTAGATTTCTTTGGCTTTTTGGTACCATAAAGAGAACGACTCTGTGTCCTTCCCTCTACGCCGGCAGTATCCAAAGCTCCTCTAAGGATGTGGTAGCGAACACCCGGAAGGTCTTTAACACGACCGCCGCGAACCAGCACGATGCTGTGCTCCTGGAGGTTGTGGCCCTCTCCCGGTATGTATGCGTTGACCTCTTTCTGATTGGTAAGCCTTACACGGGCCACCTTACGCATAGCCGAATTAGGCTTTTTGGTAGTTGTTGTGTAAACACGTACACATACTCCGCGTTTCTGAGGACAAGCATCCAATGCACGAGATTTGCTTTTCTCTACAATAACCTTACGTCCTTTGCGGACTAGTTGTTGAATTGTTGGCATAAATGTTTGTAAATCTTTTATTTAATGTTTGTAACTCCGCATTTTTGCGGGTTGCAAAGATAGAACAAATAATCTGATTTACAAACAAGTTGTCAACAAAATTGCATTTTAATGCACCTTGAAGGCTTTTTTGCTAAATACAGGACGACCGGAAGAAGTAATCCCTTCTACGACAATTGAAAATGTGCCATTGTAGTCGGGAGTGTTGCATATGACGGTGATTGAAGAGTCGGTAGTGCCGGCTGCTCCCGCTGTGAGCAGGGGGTGCCAGTACAAGGTCTGTCGGTAATCAGGATAATCGGCATTTTCGGCCAGGTTACGACAGGTATAGGCCATCGGAATGGCCGTTCCTTGAAATTCGATAATACGCACTTCGGGGCCAAAGGTCAGCGAAGGGATCGTACCCTTGTATGTCTTCATATTGACGATGCCGTCAAACTGTCTGCTGCCGATAAAATAGGCATAGGGATAAATATCAATCGATTCGACCAGCATGGGATCGTATCTGTAGATCATTTCATGGTCAAAAATCGGTACTCCATCCACCATCATCAGGGATGCATCTTCTGCAAACTCTCCTGTACGGAAGACATTCTCTATTTTGACCTGAATATCTCTCGTGCCGTCAGCTTTTTTACGGGCACGTATCTGGGAAATGTATTCCACAATAACCTCCTCCATCAGTGGAAATCTGGTGTAATCATCGAGAAGGTAGGTGATTCGTTCTGCACCCAGAAGTGTGTTTTCCCGTTTGGGAAGCAGTTCGCACAAAGTATCCGAATCAAACCGTCTGCCAATCTGCATGGCGGCACCTCTGAATTCAAGACGATCCCTGAGCGATTGGCTAATCAACAGCGGAGATGGAGCCTTGAGCTGCGGTTCGGCAAATGGCTGCCTGATGGAAGCGATATTGCCAACCAGTTCCACATCTCCATAGATATTGCCGGTAAAGAAACGAACGGTACCATCATCCGCACTTTCTGCTATGTATATGTCCGAATAATTACCTATAGCCGAGATGTAGGCGGTTTTTTCATTGCTTTGCGCAGTAATTATCTCCCCCTCATACTCCGGGGTGCGGTTGCGATCAAAAGTTACCTTGTCTGCGTCAGGAAGCATCTTCAGAAACTCTTCAGGACCCGTTATCTTGCCTACCAGAATGTCGTCTTCATTGAATATCGATAGTGAGAAGGTAATCTCCTCAGCTGTATTGTTCGCTATGCTGATAGGGATTTGATCTAAACGTCCCGCTTCCGGAGCTACGTTGATTTGAATATCAGCACACGGTTTCATAGAAGGAGCAACTGCTACTGCAGCCAGATAATCACTCTCCTCCACCACCTTGACTTCCCCGCTCCTTGCGGTGGATAATACATTGAAAATGGAGATTTCCCTACTGAATGCTGCATCGAAATCATATCCGCGCTCGTTGAAATTGGCCGAAGTATAGGCGATGAGACGGTAATTGCCGGTAGGAAGAGTATTGGGCAAGTCGATGTAACCTGCTCCACGCCCATCCATAAGTGCTATTTTAGCCGTTTGTGCCACTCTGGTCGCGGAGTGGAGCTCCATATAGGCGATACTGCTCAACTCAGAGGGAGTGCGGGTAGCGACATCCATACAGAGTGCCGAGCACCAGATTCTCTCTCCGGCCACATAAATGCTCCTGTCTGTGGAAAACCATATCCTCTCTACTCGCTGGGCGTAAATGGGAGCGGAGATCTGCAACAGAAATGCCGCCAGTGATATCAATATAGTAAAGTATCTTCTCATCTTTTAATTGTGATTGTTGGGCCAATAGTCGGGTTTCTCTTTTGTGCCTCCCTTAACCCTACAGTCAACACAACGTCGCTCAGACCAGCTGGTTATGTTCGTCATATTATCGAGAAATACTACATCATAGCCTCCGTAGTAATATCTTCTCATTTTGGAGTGCTCAGCCAGGTCTATTTCTATAAAAGCTGAGCAGTTTTGACGCTTATTCTGTATAGGGAAGTCATCTACCGAGACAAATATTCTATGACTGGAGACTTTCGATGCGGAGACATAACCCAGTACAACGATGGAGGAGTCATTTACGCAGTGGATGTTACCCCTGAGTTCGCTGGGTTGAGGGGAGAAAAGACCTCCGGTCTGGTCCGTATTGCGCAACATCACTTCCCAGTAAACATAGGCTTCCGCCGAAATCGAGCTCTGAATTACCTCCAATGAATATAAATAGTCGAGTTTGTCGCTCATGAAGGGCAGTTCATAGATTTGATGATTGACAAGACGATTCTCTGTGAGTGCCTCTGTGCTGGCAGTCATTATGTTGGGAACTATGTCCCTGTCCCAGCAATAATGCGTGTTTTCACCTCTACACTCTTCGACGGTGTTGCGGCTGGGGTTAAAGACATGCGATGCATAGAACTGAGATGTGTACTCCCAAACCTCATTGCAATTCCATTTATAGTAGGGATTGGTGTCAGGATTGGTAGTGCTCACATGAAATGTTATTTTCTCTTCAAGCTCGTCCACCCGGAATGAGACTTCCTCAAGTTCCGGAGTGATGATTACCTCCAGCCAGTCTGTTACATACTCTACGGCACTGCTTTGAACATGGGGTTTGACATGGAGACGATAAGAATTCCGGGGATCGAGATTGCGGGTATCAATGATATAGGCACCATCCCGATAATTTCCTGCACGGGTTATCTCTCCCTTGTCACTTTCCACCCACACATCGGCAGGTATATTCACGGGTGTGCCGGTGGTACCCAGTTGCTGGGTATTTCGAACAAATATGTATGATTCGGCCCCTATTCGTATATCTCCCTCTATGACAATGAGTCCTATATCAACATCTGCTATCTCAGGTGTGAATGGATAGATGCAACTTCCCATCATTAGGGCAGTAAACGCGAGTATTAGTATGGAGAGTCTTTCTTTCATCAGAATTTGAGGTTGAGGTTAAGGTAGGGTATCGGCACGGCAAAGACACAGAGCATATTGCCGTTGACACTTCCACTACTGTTGCGGGTGTAAAATACCGAATAGGGATTCTTGCGACCGGTTACATTGTAGACTCCGAAAGTCACGGAGAGATGCGACAGTTGACGAAGATAGTGGCTGGGCTCAATATTAATCGCCAGATCGAGACGGAAATAATCCGGAATACGGTAACCGTTGCGCTCACTATAGTAGAGACGGTAGCCACCGCCATAAAGGTATTTAGCCACGGGGATTGTCACGGGACGGCCTGTGGAATAGTCCAGGTTGACCGATATGCTATATCTGTGGGTGAACTTGTAGTTGCCCACCAGTTTGAGGTCGTGCGGTTTGTCGTGAGGAGCATTGTACCACTCTCCATTGTTGATGGTCTGCAGACCCCTATCCTCCATTTCCCTAAGCATTGATCTGGAATAGGTGTATGAGATCCATCCGTTAAGTTTTCCGCCAGGCTTTTTGACCATCAGTTCGACTCCGTAAGCTTTTCCCATTGTAGAAATCAGCTCCTGTGCAAGGTTTTCATTCATCACGAGTATAGCTCCGCTTTTATAGTCAGGATAGTCGCGCATCCTCTTGTAGTAGCCCTCAAGAGAGAGGTCTACACGGTGGTCAAATATCGTCCAATAAAGTCCTGCCGCAGCCTGCCAACCCCTTTGTGGCCCGATATCGGCGTCTGCAAGCTTCCATGTATCCGTAGGTGAAATGGCTACGGTATTGGATATCTTGTGTATGTACTGGGCCATACTGTTGAATCCCGCTTTGAAAGAGAGATTAGGGAGGAATGAGTATTTTCCGGAGATACGTAATTCGGGGGTACCGTAAAATTTACGGGTATTGAGACTTAAAAAGCCGGAAAGTCTCAATCCGAAATCAAATGAAAGACGGTCGGTAGGCTGATAGGTATCATTGAAAAACAACGATGTCTCCAAAGCCCGTTCCGTCGTTAAACGACGCGGTTCAATGGCTGAGGAATCTCCATAAGGAAGTCTGTTGCCAGGCTCCACATTGTACATAGTTGAATTAAGACCGTAAGAGAATGTATGTTTTGCTGCGACAAGCGACTGGAATCTGAGTTTGAGATAACCCTGTCTGATGTTGCTTGAGAGTGAAAAAGAACTCCAGTCATTATGGGTATCCTCCACTTTGTAGCCATAGCTGTCATATCCCGTCGAAAGAACGAGCGAATGGCCGTCGCTGAAGTGATTTCTCCATTTCACGGAGAAATTGGCATTGTGATACCTGTATGTGGTGTCTGCAGTAAAACTGAACCTGTCTCTCGAGTAATAGCCGGAAAAATGGAGGGAATTTTTCTGGTTGAATCGGTGACTGACTTGCGCGTTGAGGTCATTAAACGAGGCGGCCCCATTGGAATATTCGCTATTTTTGGGAAGGACTTTCAGTATCCAGTCGGAATAGGTTGTTCTGCCGCCGAGAATAAATGTGGTTTTCTCCTTTTTAAACGGGCCTTCTAGATGGAATCTGCTTGTAAGAACTCCAAGGCCGACTGAACCCGCCATCTTTTTGCTGTTACCTTCACGGCCCCTGATATCGAGAACCGAAGATATTCTTCCGCCATATTCGGCGGGAATGGAACTCTTAAAGAGTTCTACGTCACTCACAATATCCGTATTAAAGGCGGAGAAGATACCGAACAGGTGGTTTGGATTGTAAATTGTGCCTTCGTTGAAAAGAATTAGATTCTGGTCATTGGCTCCGCCACGAACATTGAATCCGCCGGAGGCCTCACCTACCGATTTTACGCCGGGGAGCGTCATGATTACTTTTATGACATCCGCCTCACCGAAAACTGCGGGCACTTTTTTAATATTCTCGACACGCACCCTCTCCACGCCCATACGGCTGCTGCGATGGTTGACCATCCCTTCGGAAGTAATAACCGCACCTTTAAGAGCGAAAACTTTTTCTTTCATCGTCACATCCAGGGTTCCTCTATCGTGAAGCAGGACATTTAAATCCAGATCTTCGAGAGAATAGCCCGTAAAACGGAGCAGGTGTTCCCCGACAGGCAGCAATATCCTGTAAAAACCCGATGCATCACTTTGGGTATAGGCCCCCGTACTCGCCTCAAGAATGGAAATGCCGACCAAAGGTTCTCCTGTGGCCACATCAGTAATGTAACCGCTTAGATAGACTTTCCCCGTAACCCCGCTGTTGGACTCCCCTATCTCATATACCTTGTTGGCAAATGTAAACTTGTAGCCCGACTGATCGAGATAGATGGAAGTATCACGCTGTAACTGCTCTCCGCTACTGAAATAACCCATGGGAAGTTCGGTTGCAAATCCTACCGTTCTGAGGATATATATACCGCCATCAAAACGTGTGATGGCATATCCCTTATTTTTTAGCTCCGAAAGTATGCTTTCGAGTATTTTCTCACGCGGAGCATCTACCGTATAATTAGCCTGGTCCAGACCATCGGAAATAAAATAGGTCTTAGGATGAATGCTCCTCACATAATTGACCAGCGAATCAATACTGACATGACTCAGACGAACATTTGCCCGTTGGGCATATAAAACATTTCCTGAGGCAAAAACACCAAGGAGCAACAAAATAAAGAGTACTACGAATCTACTTGAACGTACTTTCAGCATAATCCAATACTTTTACACAATACTCTTCAAAATTTCTTCTGGGAGAAACATTAGCTTTCCTTAAGAATGTCTTTATCTCCTTTTTATGGTCAGGAAAAAGATTTAGAATATCTTTTTCACGTCTGATGAGGGTCAGAGCATTATCTTTGAGACAATAGAATGCGGAGTTGTATTTGAAATAATAAAATACATTCTCTTTGAAATTGGGGTCATAATAACCGATTGCATCTCCGTTGCGCAAATGAATGTCACGATTAAGCGTTTTGGTAATCTGACGCAAAAGGGTGATCGGTCCATCATGAATTATCTCGAAAATGCCCCCATCCCTGCAAATAAATTTCTTTTCTCCAATATTAAACGAAGTAAGATAGGAGGTATTGAGAGCTACGGTAATGGCACTTACAGGATGCTTGACCTGCACCTGCTGAAGGTTTGCATCAATATTTAGCAAAAGACCCTCATATTTTTTATTATTGTAGACCACATCTCCGATAAGAAACTGCGGTGAATCCCAGTAAAAGGTACCATTGAACTGAAAAGCGTAGTGAATTGCCTTGCGTCCCCTATAGATCATAAGCGCACCACCCGCTTCCTGCGCATATTCTTCATAGATTGTAGGCTGGGCCGGTACTCCGGAGAAGGGAAACACCAACAAGGAGACTAGTAGAAATAATCTAAAACTCTTCATAAAAGATCTCTGCAAGCATACAGCGGGCAGAACCTCCGCCATTAGCTTCAATAATACTTAAATCGGGAGAAGCAATGTCACAATGCGACTCAATCAAACGCAATTGTTCCGGGCGAAGTGATTTTCGGGCAGCGGCCGACATAACCAACAGTGGCCTCTCTGTGCCACCAGGCTGTACCTCCAGCATATTACCTGCAAAGTTCCCCATCTGATCGTATGAGATATCCACGATATCCCTCTTTCCCAACAAACGCACGAGAGTCTCTCTGACTGAGGCATCTTTGATGCTCTCCAGACAGACAACCGCCAGATGGGTTCCCACACACATCATTACATTGGTATGATAAATGGCTTTTCCGGCCCCATCTATGGCATCGAAAAGGAAATAATCCCATTCGAACAATTTGCAAAACTCCTTAAGCACATCCTCGTCGGTGCGGGGCGCACGACATGCATATACTATTCCCGCTTCGCGGTCAATGACCATACTGCCGGTTCCCTCGAGAAACTTACCTTTGGACTCGAAAGGCGTCAGATCTTAGATATTGCGTATGTCAAAAGTGGCGATAAGATGGTCCATCACGGTCTGTTTTCGCTCCAAACGGCGATTTGGCGCACACATCGGATAGAGCACCAGAGTACCGTCCGAATGAGTGGAAAACCAGTTGTTTGGAAAAATGGAGTCGGGTGTATGAGGCTCGGGAGTATCCTCTATCACATCCACCACCACTCCGTGCGAACGAAGCAGGACCACAAAAGAGTCAAACTCCCGCAATGCGGCCTCCTGGGCTCCCGATTCAAACCCCCGGCGTTGAAATGCATTATTGGTTGCAGTCTGGGCATTAAACCCAAATGAACAGGGGCGCACCATGAGTACGCGGTTCGCCGTCTGTCTAAAAGAAATCCCTGACATAAAAACTACTCAAGTTCCCTGAATGCTCTCTTTATAATCTCAATCGCCTCGCGCAGCTCTTCTTCAGTAATTACGAGGGGCGGAGCGAAACGAATAATATGTTTATGTGTAGGTTTGGCAATAAGACCGTACTCAGCCATTTTAAGGCAAATGTCCCATGCCTCTTTACCATTAACCGGAGTAGTCACCACGGCATTGAGGAGACCTTTTCCGCGCACCTGCTTGATGAAAGGCGATTTGAAAGCCTTAAGCTCTTTCCTGAAAATTTTACCGAGATATTCAGCCTTTTCGGTAAGTTTCTCATCTCTTACAACTTCAAGAGCTGCGATACCCACCCTTGCTGCGATAGGGAACCCTCCGTAAGTAGAACCATGTTCTCCGGGTTTGATGGTAAGCATTATATCATCATCGGCCAGAGCTGCCGAAACGGGCAGAACTCCACCTGAAAGGGATTTTCCAAGAATAAGAATGTCGGGGCGAACATTTTCGTGTTCACAGCAGATCAATTTGCCTGTGCGGGCTATACCGGTCTGTACCTCGTCAGCAACAAAAAGTACATTGTGACGCTTACAGGCATCATAACATTTTTTGAGATAGCCATCATCCGGGACATATACTCCTGCCTCTCCCTGAATGGGCTCTACAAGGAAAGCAGCCACATGTTCCCCATGCTTTTCAAGAACTGCCTCGAGAGCTGCGGCATCATTGTAAGGTATCTTTATGAAACCGGGGGTTAAAGGGCCATATTGTGAATAGGAAGAAGGGTCGGTAGACATCGATATTACGGTTATCGTACGACCATGAAAGTTGCCCTCACAAACTACGATTATGCCCTTGTCTTCAGGAATACCCTTTCTTACATAACCCCATCTACGGGCAAGTTTCAGGGCAGTTTCTACTGCCTCTGCTCCTGTGTTCATAGGAAGGAGCTTGTCATATCCGAAGAATTTTGTAGCAAACTCTTCGAAAGGGCCAAGACAATCATTGTAGAAAGCTCTTGATGTCAGACAAATTTTTTCTGCCTGATCGCAGAGCGCTTTTACGATTTTGGGATGGCAGTGACCTTGGTTAACTGCCGAATAAGCAGACAAAAAATCGAAATATTTTTTTCCGTCAACATCCCAAACGAATGCGCCCTCACCTCTTGAAAGAACTACAGGTAGTGGATGATAATTGTGTGCACCAAATTTTTCTTCTTGATCTATGAATTTCTGAGCATTTTTTGTAATAACCATAATATTTGAACTTTTTTTGTTAACTATTTTACTTGATTTACAATCAACAAAGTTACAAAAAATATTAAACTTCCTATTCTATATACGAAGCGAAGCACTAAATACTTCCATTGATAGTAAAAAGCTGCTTATAATTGATTGAAATGGCTGTTTATAGTAAAAATCTACTGAAAAAGATAGATTTTGTCGCCACGGCGGAGTTTCTCCGGAACGGGAATAGAACAGAGATCGCCCTTAACGGCACTGCCGACATTTCTCAAATCAACCCTTATCTCAGAGACCTCATATTCGACAACGCCGGTAGTCGGTCCGGTAATCAGCAGCGAATCTCCAACTGAACAAGTGCCGGTCGACACCATTACCTCCGCCACACCTATATTTGAAAAATAGTTGGTTACCTTGCCGATATATGTCTTGGTACGTGTGGCCTTGTTGCCATAGACATCGCTCCACTCACCCAAACGCGCACCCTGATAATACCCATCCCAAAAACCTCTGTTAAATACGGTTGTCAGCCGTTCTTTGAGCGATGCAGCCAACTCCGGAGTATATTTTCCCTCAATAACAGCATCCGCAGCATCACGATAAGCTCTGGTAACGGTCTTTACATATTCCGAGGAACGCGCACGTCCCTCAATCTTGAAGACAGTAACTCCCGATTCTATCATTTTATCCAGGAACTCAATAGTACAAAGATCTTTGGGCGACATTATATATTTATTGTCCACCTCCAACTCACATCCTGTTTCGAGATCGGTGACACGGTAGCCGCGGCGACACAACTGATAGCATGATCCGCGATTGGCAGAAGCTGCATACTCGTGGAGAGAAAGATAACATTTGCCGGAAATTGCCATACAGAGAGCACCGTGACAAAACATTTCTATTCTCACCTTTCGACCGGAGGGACCCTTAATATTCTCGAGGTCAATCGCTTGCTTAATCTTGGCCACCTGCTCTAAATTCAACTCTCTCGCCAACACTATAACATCGGCAAACTCTGCAAAGAAACGCAAAGACTCCACATTGGAGACATTAAGCTGAGTGGAAATATGTACCTCCATCCCGAGAGAACGGGCATAAGTGATGGCGGCCATATCTGATGCAATGACTGCGGTAACACCTGCCTTTTTCGCCATCTCCAGAGTCTCCCGCATCGACTCCAGCTCCTCATCATAAAGTACTATATTGAGAGTCAAATAGGACTTGATATCATTTTCGTCACAGATATTGCAGACTTTTTCAAGATCTTCCGGAGCAAAATTGTTGGCTGAATGAGAACGCATATTGAGCTCTCCAATGCCGAAATAGACCGAGTCCGCTCCGCCTTGAATGGCAGCCATAAGGCATTCAAAGTTGCCCGCAGGAGCCATTATTTCTATATTCCCTCTATTTTTCACGATGAATGAGTTGTTCTGCAAACTGATGGAGCTGCCTGGTCTGTACCTCATTCAAACCTATGCCGGAAATGGCTTCAAATGCTTTGTTATGATATTCCAGAATGGCGTCCCGGGCATCATCTTTGATGCCGAGGTCAATATATAATTGCTGCATGGCAGCAACCTTTTCTTCACGCATATCTTCACCCATTTCTAAAATAGAAGCAAGACGCTCTTTATCGGCTCCTTCAGCCCTACGAATACATTCCACCTGAAGCCAGGTTTTCTTGTCGTTGACAATATCATCACCGATTTTCTTGCCGAAAATCTGCTGGTCGCCAAAAGTATCTAGATAGTCGTCTGCAATCTGAAACGCAAGACCTAGCCGGTATCCGAACTGATATAAGGCATCGCGAATCTCCCTGGAGGCACCTGCAATGAGGGCACCCATTTTTGCCGAACAGGCGAGAAGAACTCCGGTTTTGAGGCCAATCATAGAGATATAGTCGGACATTGTTATGAAGGGTTTCTCTTCGAAATCCATATCAAACTGCTGTCCTTCACACACCTTTATTGCAGTATCAGTAAAGAGGCGCAACGCTTCCGGCATTACCTCAGCGTTGCAAAACGACATATACTTATAAGCCAACAGCAACATTACATCACCTGAAAGAATCGCTTTATTGGTGCCCCATTTTTTAAAAACTGTGGGTTGGTTGCGTCTTGTGTCGGAGTTATCCATTATATCATCGTGCATAAGAGAAAACTCGTGAAACATCTCAAGCGCGATAGCGGGATAGATGATGTCATTGCCTACATTGTCGCAAAAAAGATTGAATACGGTCAGGCAGAGACGCGGTCTGACGCGCTTGCCTCCAACAGAAATCATATACTCTAGCGGTTGGTAAAGCGACTCCGGCTCTCCTTTCAGATCAAGGTTTAAAATGCTCCTGGAGATTATATTTTCTATGTCCTCTTGTGAAAGCATAAATATTCTTTATTTGGATTTACAAATATAAGGGATTTTGGACAAATTACTATATTTGCGCCAATGGAAAATTCATCTGTTGCCACCGTAATAAAACACACAGGCAGCCATTATCTGCTTTCCCGTCTGCCTGAATGGGACCCTTTCCCCGCGGTAATCCGCGGAAAAATCCGTCTCATGGGCTCCACGGCTACCAATCCGATAGCTGTAGGAGACAAAGTGAAATATGCTCCGGGAGATGGCAATACGCTTGCAACTATAGAAGAAGTTCTCCCGCGCAAGAATTACATGATCCGTCGTTCGGTCAATCTTTCCCGTCAAGCGCACATCATCGCAGCCAATATTGACCGTGCATTCCTTATAGTAACTATAGAGTTTCCGGAGGTTAAACTTGCCTTTCTGGATAGATTTCTGCTCACCTGCGAAGTTTATCGGATAAAGGTAATAATAGTCATCAATAAAATCGACCTCTACGACGAATATGCCCTTGAAAGGATGGAGGAGATTAAGCATATCTACTCAGGAGCCGGTTATGAGATAATGGAGGTTTCCGCTATCACAGGCAAGGGAGTTGAACTCATCAGAGAGCTCTGCAAAGGAAAAAACGGTGATTCCGTTTCCCTATTTTCAGGAGTATCCGGGGTGGGAAAATCCTCACTTATACGTGCTATTGATCCCTCCCTGGACCCCAAAATCAGAGAGATATCGCAAGCTCACCTGCAAGGGAGACACACTACCACTTTCTATGAGATGTACCCTCTGCAAAGTGGCGGCTTTATTATCGACACTCCCGGTATTCGCGGCTTCGGATTAGTGGATATCGAACCTCACGAGCTGAGTACTTACTTTCCTGAGATGCTAAGAGTAATGGACAACTGTAAATTCATGCCCTGTACTCATACTCACGAGCCGGATTGCGCGGTAAAAGCGGCTCTCGAGGAGGGGACTATTTCATTCGAGAGATACTATTCTTACCTGGGAATGCTTGAAGAAGAGACCAAGTATCGATGAAAATCTCTACCATCAATCGCAATATTCTGCGTCTGGCTCTACCCAGCATTATGGCAAATATCACTGTACCTCTGGTAGGCATAGTGGACCTTGCCATAGCCGGACATCTGGGTGATGCTGCCAGCATTGGAGGCATTGCTATCGGTTCAATGCTGTTTGACCTGCTCTACTGGAATATGGGCTTTTTGAGGGTAGGTACCGGCGGTATAACAGCACAAGCATATGGCAGAAAGGATTTTAAGGAGGCGATGGATACCTTCACCAGAGGGATAGCCACCGCTCTGGCAGTAGCTTTATTAATCTGGCTCATCCAGTGGATTTATATTGAAGCGGCATTTGCTCTGGTTGTTTGTTCGCCCGAAGTGGAGAGTATCGCAAGGGAGTATTTTTTCATCAGAGTATGGGCAGCACCCCCCACTTTATCGCTGATGGTATTCAAAGGATGGTTTATTGGGATGCAGAATACTGTGCTGCCAATGGCTGTAGATATCACGGTCAATGTTGTCAATGTAGTAGTCAGTTATGTATTAGCCGTCCATACTCCCATGGGAGTGGCAGGCGTTGCAGCCGGAACCGTAGTGGCGCAATACAGCGGTCTCTTATTGGCAATAGCCCTGATGTGCTACAATTTCAGGGAGTATTTCCATCTCATATCTGTGCGGGCGAGCATCAAGTTGAATAAGATGAAGCAGTTTTTCTCGATTAACGGAAATCTCTTTATCCGGTCACTCTGTATGCTGGTTATTTATATTGGATTTACCTCAATTGCGGCAAGACATGGCGACACTTTGCTGGCTGTAAGTTCGGTTATGATGAAACTCCTGCTACTTTACTCCTATTTTGTAGATGGATTCGCCTATGCGGGCGAGGCATTGGTGGGACGTTTTATTGGAGAGAGGAATAGCGATTACCTGATCAGTACGGTGCGCTGGATTTTTATCTGGTGTTTCGGCATTAGTCTCCTCTCAACTCTGATCTATGCAGGGCTGGGAAAGCCGATGTTCCAACTTATGACCGACAATCCTGAGGTTGTGGAGGCCTCTGCTCCGTTTTTATTCTGGCTGCTGCTTATGCCTGTAGTGAGTTGCATCGCTTTTACCTGGGATGGGATTTTCATCGGAGCCACAGCCACTAACCACCTGCGCAATAGTATGATCTGGTCTGCGGGACTCTTTATCATTTCCTACATAGCTTTTGAACCTCTGCTGGGCATACAGTCGCTTTATCTCGCCTATTTCGTCCATCTGCTGGTACGCAGTCTATATCTTACTATTGTGAGAAAAAGCGCTTTGAAAATAAAGTGATATTATTTATTATCTTTGTGTTATTATGAAAATAGCATTTCTCTCCACTTTCTACCCTTTCAGGGGAGGTATCGCCCAGTTCAATGCCAATCTTTACGAAGAACTCGCAAAGGATCATCAAGTCAAGGCTTTTACCTTTAGCAGACAGTACCCTTCACTTCTTTTTCCGGGTAAGACACAATATGTAACTGAGCAAGATGATGCGAAGGTAATAGAGAGCAAGGCTGTGCTCGACTCCATCAATCCCTTCTCCTATTTCAGTACCGCAAATAAGATAGCCGGACTGGAGCCTGATTTAGTTATTATGAGATACTGGATATCATTTCTTGCTCCTGCATTGGGAACGGTAGCCAGACTGCTCAGGAAAAAGGGTATCAAGGTAATTACCATTACTGATAATATTATACCACACGAAAGAAAATTCTTTGATAAACCCTTTGCAAAATGGTTTCTCAAGCCGATTAACGGATGTATTGCAATGAGCAGCTCCGTGCTTGAGGATATGCTCAATCTTACTCCGGACAAACCCTATATTCTCAAACCCCATCCTCCCTACGACCATTTTGGGGCCAAAATAGAGAGAAATGAGGCCTGTGAAAAACTGGGAATCAAGCCGGACAAAAAGAATTTGCTCTTTTTCGGACTTATCCGTGATTATAAGGGGCTTGACCTGCTGATCGAAGCAATGGGATACTTAGATGATAGTTATCGTCTGATCATTGCCGGCGAAAGTTATGGCAGTTTTGATAAATATCAGGAACAAATTGCATCTCTCGTTGCCAAAAACCCTTCTCTGGCGGAGCGTATAGTGATCTTCAATAGATACATTGATGACTATGAAGTACCTGCATTCTTTTCTGCGTCCGATCTTTGCGTTCTCCCCTACAAAAGCGCAACACAAAGCGGAATCACCGCCGTATCGCTTCATTTCGAATTACCTGTAGTTGTCACCAGGACCGGCAGACTGGAAGAAACGGTAGTAGAACCGGGTATCGGCATTTTAGCTGATGAAACCTCAGCCAAAGGTATTGTTAGGGCTATTGAGTCATACTTCGGCCATCCTGACAACTCCATTTTTGTGGAAAATATCCGTAAGGTTAAGGAATCAACTTCCTGGACATCATTTGCAAAAGCTCTGGTTGACTTCTACAAAACCCTTTGAGCGAAAGAATACATTATACCCAGATAGTATAAAAATTTGGGGGGCTGCACCAGACGTGGAATTGGTGCAGCCCCCCTCACTTAACCTAAGAAAAACTAACGAATAGTCACATCTTTCACTTCAATAGTTTTAAAAGGTTTAATTAAACCAATTAATTTATACTCTACACAGAAATTCATCCTACTGAAAAGATTCCCACTAAACCAAGCACTACAAGTGCTATGAGCGAAATCAGCCAAATAATGAAAATTATCAAACCCGGCCTCCATCTGGGAGGTTTGAAGCCGAAAATCAACTGGATACCACCGTACAGCATACCCAGGAAGGGCATAAACACCACAAGCATAGTGACTATTTTAAGCAGCATCATCGGTACATTCAACGCAAATACCGGAGCGTACTCAGAAAGCCAGTCCAACCCCAGATTGAGTATTGTAGTATTGAAGAAAGTGATACCGAACAGACCCAGGGCACCTACCATCAGACCTGATACGCCGATGATGAGCAAAATTATTCCTATAATAATACCAAGTGCTCTGCCGAGAACTCGCCAAAAATCAGAGTTACCGATCTCCCTGGCCTTACGCCCCACATAGTCCGCTCCCTTGGAAATATTCTTCTCCAGGTCGCCGAGCGTGCCATCTTCACCCCTCATTTGGCAGCGCTGCTGCACGGTCTTCGCCGGAGGAATTACTATCCACATTATTATATATACAATTGGGATGAATGCCCCTCCAAACACTGGGAGTGTAAAGGCTCCTGCTGAGGAAAAGATAAACCAGAGAACGAGCCAGATAACTCTAACCAGCGCAGTTTCGATATTGAAATAAGCAGCCAGACCACTGCTGACTCCTCCAAGAATCTTAGAGGAGGGATCACGGAAGAGCTTTTTCTTAGCATTGTAATGGAGATTGCTGCCGGAGCTATCAGAATCAGCATCTTCTATAACCTCAGGTCTGCCGAGAATAGAGATAACCTCTTCAATCATTTCTGCACTTACGATTCCTCCGGGACCGCATTTTTCAAGAAGCAGTTCTGCCATTCTCTCTTCTATGCCCTCCATTACTTCATGGCCGCTTTCCCTTTTTGAATAGTAGTTGTTGAGCTCGTCAAGGTATTCTGATGCCTTGCGGTATGCCTCTTCATAGAGGGTAAAAGCATATCTGCCTATGCTTACTTTTTCTACCTTTTTCATTTTCGAATTGTTTCAATTGTGGATACTATTTCCTGCCAGGCAAGATCCATTTCGGATATTAAAGAACGTCCCTTGTCTGTAATCATATAATACTTGCGCGGGGGCCCCTGAGTGGATTCTTCCCAGCGATAATTGAGCAGTCCCTGATTCTTTTGGCGGATAAGAAGCGGGTAGAGTGTCCCCTCCACCACAATCATGTTGGCGTGCTTGAGTTCCTCGATAATCGAGGAGGCATAGGCTTCTTTTTTATTGAGGATTAAAAGAATGCAATATTCAAGCAATCCTTTCCTCATCTGTGATTTAATGTTGTCAACAATGTATTCCATAACCGTTATTTTCTATGTTGTGACTGTGATACCTTTCTGATATTCTCCGCGGTGACCGGCCAGCCTCTCATCTCACATTTCTGCGCAGCTGTAACAGCTTTGGGAGCTACGATCCAGAGGATAATATATACCCATATGCCGGCACTGCCGAGAAGAGTGAGCACCACAAAGAGAATACGCACAAGTACGACATCAATGTTGAGATACTGGGCGAGACCGCTACAGACTCCACCGATTGCACGGTTGTCATAATCGCGGTAAAATTTACGTGGACCTTTGCTTTCCGAAGAGGCGGAAGCAGAGGCAGAGGATGATGATGTGTTGCCATCATTTTCAAAGGGGGAACTTCCGTCGGGCATACCGAGACGTGCTATAATCTCTTCAACCACCTGGAGAGTGACTACTTCGTTTCTGGAACCGAGTTTAGCCTCAAAGAGATCTGCAATCCTCATTTCTAGGTCGTCCATTACTTCATTCTCCTGAAAACCCATATTGATTTTGGATTTGAATAATGAAAGATAAGATTCCATTTTGCTATAAGCATCCTCTTCAAGGACAAAAGTTCTGCCTCCGATGCCTACATTAACTACTTTTTTCATAGTTGCATTACTATTTGGTTTAATAATATTGTGGGTTATGCAAGTAATCTTGCGATGCAAATATATATATTTTTTAGAATACCTTGTATAACAAAGTAGTATTTTTTAAAAAAAGTGACAAAGTCGTCACTTTTATCTCAAATGTACCCTTTCTGTTAGTTATTTTCTCCCTCGGGAGTGGTCGGAAGTTCTGCAGGAACTGCAACTTCAGGGTTAACAATGGGAGTACCTTCAGTTGTTACCTGCTGCTCGATAGCTTCTCTGAGTTTTGAACCTGAAGTATGCCTGTTGGGAATAAGGAATGTGGCAACTACGCAAAGAACCAAAATAGAAGTAGCCAGACCCCAGGTGATCTTCTCAAGAAAATCAGCTGTCTGACGTACTCCGAAAGCTTGGTTGCCCGCTGCAAAATTGGCTGCCAGTCCTCCACCCTTGGAGTTCTGGATCAAAACCACGAGAGTCAGTAGTACACTCAATATAACTATAGTAATAGAGACTGTAACGTATGCTGCTTGCATAATAGGTTATTTTAATATTTTAACATTTTCTATAAGGGACGCAAAGTAAGCACTTTTTTCCGGATATAACAAAATTAGTCTCTCATAAATTGAAAGTGCTTGATTATAAAACTCCTGTTCTACATATATTCTTGCAAGAGTTTCGGTGCAGAATTGGTCGGAATCTTCATCCGTAGATTCTCTTTTTTCAAAATCAAAATCGGGTAGTGAGCTAAGTGTAGAAGAGATCGGATTAATGCTAAAAGTCTCCTTAAATGCCTCTCCGCTACGCTCAAGTTCCTTGAAATCCTCCTGGCTGAAATAGTCACCTCCGACAACATAGTATTTAAGCTTGTGTTCGGCATGAGCCGGTTTTCCTATAATATCACTTTCATTGAAACGCTCTTTGATGGATTCTTTTACCGATTGGATAAAATAAGCACGGCTGAGGAGGTGTATTCCTGACGCAGCTGCTGCTCCGCGGAGCTCTTCATCACCGGCTTTGCCTTTACGAAGGACAAGTTCCTTGCGTGCCACTGCAAACCAGGGATAAAGTTCCAGCAGTTCTTCAAGTTCGGATATGGAGAGCCTTTTCAATTCCATTTATAAACAGGTGTTACCAGTTGGCAACGGTGGCATTAAATATATCTTCCACAATTTTTTCTATTATAGTATCACAAAGCGTGGCTTCGACTTCATCAAGAGAGCGTTCTGAATCATAATCCTCATAACCTGCAAAATTCTTCTCAAAATTTTCTTCCGGATGTTTCTCATTAACAAACTTTACCTTTACCGTTACTGTGAGACGGTTTCTGGCAGCTACCTCATCGGCAGTAATTGCAGTTGCGGAGACATCATAGCCTTCGATAACAGTCAGCACATAGAGATCTCCGGCATCCTCCACCTGTTCCAGACGGGTAAGTTTACGATATTTATCCGAAAGTGCCTCATATAAAGAATTCGCAAGTGAAGGGTTGACCTTGAGAGCTCTGTTCTGGACAGGTTCTATACATATCGTTTCGACATCCGGCTGGATGGATGTACCGCTAAAGGAATAGAGCCAACAACCTGTAAGCAGGCATGATGTGGCAAAAATTGCGACAAGAGAAAATACTATTTTTAATGTTTTTTTCATTTTGTCCCTTATTCCAAATTAAATTCTTTAATCTTCCTGTAAATTGTTCTTGCGGAGATTCCAAGTTCCGCCGCTGCCTTCTCTCGGTTATTACCATTGCGCCGCAGTGCTTCTGCAATTGCATTACAGGTGATTTGATCCAAAGTGAGCGGACTCTCCTCCTGGGTTTCTGTAACATTATCCACCTCCTCAACCTCAATCACCGCACCGGAACCCTGCACCCCGCACCCCGTATCCCGCACCGCAGATCCCTCTGTGAGCATATGGGTAGGGTTGATGGTCTGAACAGGAGGCACCTGAGCAGCCGGAGTATTCCCTTTGACAATGCGAATGAGCTCATCAACATCAATCCTCAACTGCTGATACTGGGCATATAGCTGAATTAGGAACTCTCTATATGGATCGGAGCAATTATCTGTAAAGCCGCCGGCTTGCACCGGCATCCGGGAGGAATGATCCTTCGGAAGGTAGCCGGCGAGCATATCTGCTGTAATCAGACGCTCTGTCTCCATAATCGATATACGCTCGGCAACACTTTTAAGCTGGCGAATATTACCGGGCCACGGGTAGCTCTCAAGAAGCTTCATCGCTTCATCATTAAGACGCACAGGTTGCATTGTATATTTATCGGCAAAATCACTTGCAAACTTGCGGAAAAGCATACGAATGTCCTCCTTGCGCTCCCTAAGGGGAGGCATTACTATTGGCACTGTATTGAGACGATAATAGAGGTCACGCCTAAACTTGCCGGATGCCACCGCACGTTCGAGATGAATATTTGTGGCTGCTATCACCCTCACATCAGTCTTCTGCACCTTGGAGGAACCTACCCTTATAAACTCTCCGTTCTGCAAAACTCTAAGTAGTCGTACTTGAGTGCCGACCGGAAGTTCGGCAACTTCATCAAGGAAAATTGTACCACCGTCCGCCTCTTCAAAGTATCCCTTGCGACTATCAACCGCTCCGGTAAAAGCACCCTTTTCATGGCCGAAAAGCTCAGAATCTATCGTTCCTTCGGGAATTGCCCCACAGTTAACTGCAATATAGCGTTTATGCTTACGGGGGGAGTGGTCGTGGATAATCCTGGGAATATATTCCTTTCCGACACCACTTTCACCCGTTACAATCACGGAGAGGTCGGTAGAAGCAACATTAACTGCCGCTTCAATGGCTCTGTTAAGTCCGGGATCATTGC
>JAAZEZ010000018.1 GCA_012511975.1 Bacteroidales bacterium
CATTATAGGTGCCTGTAAGTCGTTTACATATGGAAGAGTAGCCCACCGCACCCGCAACTGCAAGAAGCAAGAAGAGTATTCCATAGTAATTCTCCGAAGAAATACTGCCATTCCACACAAAAAGAACTATTCCCAAAACAGCAGTAATTATTCCGGCCACATTGACCCGGGAAAGATATTCATTGAATAATAACCTACCCATAATCATTGTAAAAATGGGAATTGTAGCGATTATCACTGCCGAAAGGGTGGCCGAACCGGTAATTTTCAAGCCATAGGACTCTCCTATAAAGTAGACGAAGGGCTCAAAAAATGCCAGCAGAAACATCCACTTGATATCTTTGCTGGCCACCTTCTGTAAAGTGCGGGTAATCGTGGAAAAGGCAAACATTATCACTCCCGACAGCAACATCCTCATAAATATGAAGATAAAGATCGGGACCCCCATTGCAATAAGGTCGTTGGTCCAAATAAAGGAGAATCCCCACAAGATGGTGGCGGTAATTATAGATATATAGAGGGGAAATTTGCTTCGGGGCTTAGTCATCGAAAGAGAGTGGTAATGAGGAGTTAAGACCTGTGAGCTGTGAATTGCGTACTACCGGAACACCATTAACCAACGTATGTACAATAGTCGAACTGAAACGGGTGAAAGGTGTCCACCCGCATCTGTAAGCGGGCGTAGCATCTGAAGGTTTATTTGGATTAACAATTGTTATATCGGCAAAATATCCCTCACGGAGATATCCTCTGTGAGAGATCTTAAAGCAATCTGCAGGAGCATGGCACATCAGACGCACCACATCAGTGAGTGTAAAAACACCCTTACACGAAAGTTCGAGCATAGCTCTAAGTGAATGTTGTACCAGTGGAATGCCGGAGGGCGACTGTAAGTATGGAGTTTCTTTCTCGGATAGTAAGTGAGGTGCATGGTCCGTCGCCACTACTGATATCACCCCTTGACGTGCTGCCTGTCGGAGTGCCTCTCTGTCGGAAGAGCTCTTGATGGCGGGATTGCATTTGATCAGTGAGCCATATTGCTCATAGTCGCAGTCAGAAAACCAGAGATGGTGCACACACACTTCGCCGGTAATACGGTCACTCTGCTCCCTGGCTTTATGAAGAAGCTCCACCTCTTCAGCCGTGCTTATATGGAGTATGTGCAGACGTGAAGAGTATTTCAGTGCCAGATCTATAGCCTTGCGGGTGGAAGCAATACAGGCCTCTCTGCTACGTATTTGCGGATGGATAGCAATTGGTATCTCATTACCGAAGCGTTCCCGGGCAGCAGCGGTATTTGCAAGGATTATAGATTCCTCTTCACAATGGGTTGCAATAAGTACAGGTACTTGTGAAAAAATAGCTTCCAGTGTTTCAGGGTTGTCCACCAGCATATTTCCGGTAGATGAGCCCATAAAGACTTTTATACCGCAGACATTGTGCGGATCAGTCGCAAGGAGCTCAGATATATTGTCGTTAGATGCACCTATATAGAAAGAATAATTGGCTAAGGAATCTTGTGCTGCCTTTTCGAATTTACGCGCAAGTAACTCCTGGGAGCATATAGGGGGATTGTTGTTGGGCATATCCATATAGGATGTAACACCGCCGAGCACCGCCGCAGCACTTTCAGTGGCAATACTGCCCTTATATTCTGCTCCCGGTTCGCGGAAATGCACCTGATCATCTATAACTCCAGGAAGAATAAGCATTCCCGAGGCATCTATCACCTCATTCGCTCTTTTCCGCAACTGCGGAAAATCTGACGGATCCTCTGTGATCGCGCAGATGATGCCATTTTCAACAAAGAGGCTACCTTTAAAAGAGAGCCCCTCGTTGATGATTGTACCATTTTCAATAAAAATGCTCATTTATACCTGATTGGATCTTACGCCGTAGGAGCGGGTTTGATCTTGCGGAATCTTAACTTTATTACGCCCCAGAAGGCTTCGCCGAAAATGCCGCTGCTCATTTTGGAGGTACCTTCAGTGCGGTCCACGAAAATGATTGGAACCTCAACGATCTTGAATCCGAGCTTATAGGTATTGTATTTCATCTCAATCTGAAATCCGTAACCTTTCATCTTTATTCTTGAAAAATCTATTGTCTCGAGTACCTTGCGACGGTAACACTTAAAGCCTGCTGTGGTGTCATAGACCTTCATGCCAAGTACCGTACGAACATAAGTGGAGGCGTAATATGACATTATCACCCTACCTATAGGCCAGTTTACTACACTTATGCCGTTACAATAACGTGAACCTATGGCCAGATCAGCACCATCCTCATGACAGGCCTTGTAAAGACGAGGCAAATCTTTCGGTGGATGCGAAAAATCGGCATCCATCTCAAAAATATAATCATATTTATGTTCGACAGCCCATTTAAAACCTGTGATGTATGCTGTACCCAGTCCCTGTTTGCCGGCCCTTTCAATGATGAAAAGTGACTCCTTAAACTCGCTTTGGAGAGATTTGACAATAGCCGCAGTGCCATCGGGTGAACCGTCGTCAATAACCAGTATATGAAAATCCACCTCCTGGTCTCTAATTGCGCGGATAATCTTCTCTATATTCTCCTTTTCATTGTAAGTAGGAATAATAACAACCTGTCGTGTCATAATCTCTCAAATTTTAAGTTTATTATCGTGTAAAGATAGTAAAAAATCAGATTCCTCTCAAAGAAAGGCCTATTCTCTGACGCTCCAAATCTACATTTACAACTTTTGCGTGAAGCTGCTGATGAAGTTTGAGTACTTGTGAGGGATCTGACACACGCTTGTCGCTTATCTGCGAAACATGTATAAGGCCATTCTGCTTGATCCCAATGTCTACAAATGCACCGAAATTGGTGATATTCGTTACAATACAAGGTAAGATCATACCCACCTTTACATCCTCGATGGAGCGGATTTCAGGAGAGAACTCAAACACCTTAATGATGGAACGAGGGTCACGACCAGGCTTGGCCAACTCCTTTTTAATGTCATTGAGTGTGTGCTCACCAACCTCTTCGGAGATATATTTTGAAATATCAATAGAAGAGGCCAACTGCTCGTTAGAAATGAGATCAGTAAGCGATACGCCCAGATCAGAAGCCATCTGTTCCACGAGTTTATACCTCTCGGGGTGGACAGCCGAATTATCGAGCGGATTGTCGGCATTCGGTATTCTCATAAAACCGGCACACTGCTCAAATGCCTTTTCACCAAGTCTACGCACCTTAAGCAATTCCTTGCGGCCGCTGAATGCACCGTTTTCATCGCGATACTCTATAATATTTCCTGCCAGAACGGGGCCTATACCTGAAACATAACGCAAAAGGTGCTTGCTGGCGGTATTTAGGTTAACTCCTACATTGTTTACACAGCTCTCGACTACCGTATCCAGACGTTCCTTGAGCAGAGTTTGATTTACATCGTGCTGATACTGGCCCACTCCGATGGACTTGGGATCAATTTTGACCAATTCAGCCAAAGGGTCCATAAGACGACGACCAATAGAAACAGCCCCTCTTACCGTTACATCATAATCCGGAAACTCTTCCCTCGCAATTTGGGAAGCAGAATAGACAGAAGCACCATCTTCGCTGACTGAATAGACTCTCACACCCTGAGGAAGCGCAATTTTCTTTATAAAAGCCTCCGTCTCGCGCCCCGCAGTGCCATTGCCGATGGCGATAACCTCTACCTTGTAAGCCTCAACCAAATAGGAAATCTTCTTCATCGAAGCAATCTTCTCATTGTTGGGAGGATGAGGATATATGGTATCATTATGTAACAATGCCCCTTGTGCATCAAGACAAACCACTTTGCAACCGGTCCTGAAGCCCGGATCTATGGCAAGGGTACGTTTCTCACCTACCGGCGGAGCCAGAAGCAACTGGCGGAGATTCTCTCCGAAAACACGGATAGAGTCGATATCTGCCTTATCTTTAGCTGCTGAGAGGGATTCGTTCTCAATTGAAGGATGGAGCAGACGCTTGTAGGAATCTTCCACGGCAGCATCCAGCAGTTCTCGTACTGCAAGCGAGGGTTTGCGTTTGCCTTGATACACATGTTTGGAAATGCGTTCGATAGCGTGATCGCTATTCACATCCACCCTGACTCCTACGATTTCCTCATACGAAGCCCTGAGAATGGCGAGCAGACGATGTGAAGGTATCCTATCGAGGCGCTCCGAAAAATCGAAGTAATTACGATACTTGGAAGCTTCCTCGCTCTCCTCCTTTCCTTTTGAAACATTGGTGGCCAATCTGCCCCATCTCGAATAGAGATCACGGAGATCGGCGCTCACCGGCTGTGTTACACTGATCCACTCCGCAATTATATCATTTGCTCCCGCAAGAGCCTCTTCCTGTGAAGGAACCTGTTCACTAATGTACTTTTGTGAGAGACTTTGAGGATCTTCACATTTGATGTTGAAGATGGCTTCTGCAAGAGATTCGAGGCCCTTTTCTTTTGCAATTGAAGCTCTTGTGCGCCTTTTTGGACGCTACGGAAGATAGATGTCTTCCAGAGTCTGTGGATCTATGAGCGATTCAATCTGAATCCGCAATGATTCGGTGAGCTTTCCTTGTTCTTCAATGCTAGTAAGAATGGTCTGCTTACGTTTATCGAGTTCTTCAAAGCGAAGGTACCAGTGTCGGACTTCAGATACCTGAGTTTCGTCCAAAGCGCCCGTCCTTTCTTTACGATATCTGCTTATAAATGGTATGGTAGCGCCCTCCTTGAACAAGGAGATACAGTTTTCAATTTGCCATATTTTGACATTCATCGTCTCGGCAATATGATCGAGATAGAGTTTAGTCATGGGAAACCTGTTGCAATTGCTCCCTATAGGAGGAGAATATTTTAGATTTTGAGACAAATCCAAGGTACTTGTTATTCCTGTCAACTACCGGAAGATTCCAGGCCTGAGTAAGTTCAAATTTATTCATCACGCTCTCCATCTTCTCGTCGTAATAGACAAGAGCTGGGGCATTTTCCATAATATTAGGTATTCGAACTTTCTCGTATTGACTCTGATCAAACATAATGGTCCGCACATCATCGAGAAAGACAATTCCCTGAAACTGATTATAATGATCCACAACTGGAAAAATATTGCGACTGGAAGTAGCAATCACCTTGACCAAATCTCCCAGATTACTGTTGAAGCCGATTGTAGAAAAATCCGTCTCGATCAGATCCGATGTCTTAAGCAATGTAAGTACCGCCCGATCACTATCATGTGTTAGCAGATCGCCCTGTTGCGCAATACGCTTTGTATATATAGAATACTGCTCTACCAAACGTATTGTTGCAAACGAAATAGCAGAGGTCAGGATAAGCGGTATCAACAAGTCATATCCACCGGTCATTTCCGCAATGAGGAATATAGCAGTCATTGGAGCCTGCATTACACCTGCCATCATTCCTGCCATACCCAAAAGCACGAAATTGGCTTCCGGGATAACATGAATTCCGGTAAGATTGATCAGACGACCAATTACAAATCCTGCAATACCTCCGGTAAAAAGAGTAGGACCGAAAGTACCGCCGACTCCCCCTCCTGCATTAGTAAAGGCTGTGGCATATACCTTGACAAACAAAATTACCGTAAAAAAGAGAAGTATTAACCATTTGTTCGACAAAAGATTTTCTCCAACGATACCACCTGCCATCTCAATGGGATTATTGTTGAGCATTAGCGTAAGGGAATTATAACCTTCACCGTAAAGGGGTGGAAAGAGAAATACCAAAACTCCCATCGCGGTGGCACCGATAAGCCAACGATTGATAGGTTTCTTTACCCGCCTCATTTTGTCCTCAACTCTCAGACTGGTCCTGATGAAATAGAGTGACATTATACCGCAAAATATACCCAGGATGAAATAATAGGGCAAATTACCCATCGAAAAGGTCTCGATGGTATTGGAAATAGCTACAGCATCACCTAAAAAAATATATGAAACCACCGTTGCTGTAATTGAAGAAATCAATAACGGCAGTATGGAAGTCATCGAAATATTGAAAAGCAATATCTCCAGAGTAAATAGAACTCCAGCCAATGGGGCCTTGAAAATACCCGCCACAGCACCTGCTGCGCCACATCCAAGCAAGATAGTCATATTCTTGTATGACATACCCATGCTCCTGCCGACATTGGAGCCTATCGCTGCACCAGTATAGACTATAGGAGCCTCGGCACCTACTGAGCCGCCAACTCCAATAGTGAGTGAGCTTGCCACAATCGAAGTCCAGGTGTTGTGGGGTTTTATTCGCGACTCATTGCGCGAGACCGCAAGCAGAACCTTAGTAACTCCATGGCTGATATCGCTTTTTACTACATATTTTACAAAGAGGAATGAAAGAAGCATTCCTATGCCGGGATAGATAAGGTAGAGGTAGGCGTCAGAGGGCTTATTGAACCAAAAGGTGATGCCGTGTTGGATATATTTAATCAGGGTCTTGAGCAATAAGGCCGCAAAACCGCATCCAAGACCTACAATAAACGAGAGCAACACCAATTGAGTGCGCTCCGGTATAGCCAAAAAAGCCTTTTTTATTCTGGAAAATAATTTCACGCCTTTATTTTAATCAAAGAGAGCAACCTTTCGGGCCACTCTCAACTCAAAATTCAAAACTCGGAACTAATAACTACTCCTCATTTTCGTCCGAACCCTGGGCATCTACGAAGTCTTCGTCACTTGCAGGGAATCCGTCATCACCCGAATCGTCGTCATCGTCATCGTTATCGTCCTTAAAAAGACCATTCTGCACGTCTTCATAATCATCAACCTTCACCTTAATCTTCACAAGGTAGATGGCATCAGGAATCTCCACAGAAACAGCATGAAAAAAGGTACCGTCCGGTTTGACTACCTTGAAGATGTCACCCATATAATCTGCATATCCATGAGGATATTTCTCCTTGAAGGCTTCCGCGAGTTCTGGAGACATATTTTCATAACTAATTACAGCTCTTTTTTTGTTAGTGCCTATCATAAAGTGATTCGAATAATATACTTGTGCAATAATAGGAGATTTTTTTTAAATACAAGTGTAAATCACATTATTTCTTGAAAAAAAATGATTTTTGTCTCTGTTTTTTTCTGATGTTACGCTCCACGAAGAGCGACTTGCCTGTTTTGGGGTCAATTCCGGTATAAAACATTACCGAGGAACGTGTCATAGGAGTCGGCGTGAAATCCTGAACCTGTTCCATATAGAGATTCTTCAAGTGGGGATTGCGCGAAAGGGTTTCCATATCTTCCATTCTGCACCCTGGATGACCTGAAATAAAGTAAGGCACAAGCTGATATTTGAGTCCTTTGCGACGACATATCTCATCAAACTCCTGCCTCAACATTTCGAAAATCTTAAAAGAAGGCTTGCCCATTACCTGTAGCACATTATCGCAGGTGTGTTCCGGAGCTACCTTTAAACGTCCGGAGGTATGTTTCGTAACCAATTGTTCCAGGTAAGGTTTTGAAGTGGGATCCAAAAAGCCATCTTTGTCAAGGAAGAGGTCATATCTGATACCGCTACCGATATAGGCATTTTTGATACCTGGAACTTTAAGCACTTTTTCGTATAGCGAGAGTAATTCTTTATGCGAAGTCTCCAAATTTTCGCAGCGCGACGGAAATAGACAGGAATCTCTTTGACACCTGGCACAAAGCAAACGATCACGCCCCTTCATCCGGTACATATTGGCTGTGGGACCACCCAGATCGGTGATATTCCCTTTAAAATCAGACATTGCTACAAGCTCCCTAACCTCTGTTAGTATTGATTCAGGAGTCCTGGACTGTATGAATTTGCCCTGATGCGCTGAAATAGTACAAAAATTACAACCTCCGAAGCAGCCTCGGTGAGTGGTCACCGAATGCTTGATCATTTCATAGGCGGGAATGTGTTTACCACGGTACCTGGGATGCGGCTTTCTGGTAAAGGGCAGTGCATAGATTTCATCCATCTCCTGCTCCGTTGCCGGTGGATAAGGTGGATTTATGCATACAAAACGCTCTCCGCACTTCTCCACCAACATTTGCGGCTCCAGACGGTTAGCCTGATTCTCGACTATATTGAAGTTGGCAACGAACTCCCGTTTATCACTCTTGCAACGTTCAAATGAAGCGAGAGTAATGTGTTCTGTCAATGGCTTACTATCGGAAAGATATCCCACCTGAGGTATGGATTGCAATGCCTGAAGGGGTGCTCCGGCGGCAAGAGTATCCGCTATAGCACAGATGGGCCTCTCCCCCATTCCATAGACCAAAAGGTCGGCTCCGCTTTCTACCAAAATAGAGGGTTTTAGCGCATCCTGCCAGTAATCATAGTGCGTCACCCGGCGCAGGGAGGCCTCAATACCTCCTATCACCACCGGTACCTGTGGAAAAAGTTCCTTGAGAATTTGAGTATATATGGTCACTGCATAATCTGGTCTGAACGAAGCTTTACCGCCGGGAGTATAGGCATCATTACTGCGCAGACGTTTCGCAGCGGTATAGTGATTGACCATCGAGTCCATTGCACCGGAGGTGACACCAAAAAAAAGTTTCGGTCGTCCAAGTTTTTTGAAATCCCGCAGATCATCCCTCCAATTGGGCTGCGGAACCACTGCCACACGATAACCAGCGTTCTCCAATACCCTCGCTATAACGGCGGTGCCGAAAGCGGGGTGGTCGATAAACGCATCTCCCGTGAAAAGGATGATATCTGGCACATCCCAGCCAAGGGCTTCAATCTCTTTTTTGGTAGTTGGGATCATCACATCCTCTCAGGTAATGAAATACCGAGGATAGCCATCGCTTTAACGAGGACCTGCGGGATAATGGATATCAGATAAAGACGCTGGGCACGTGTATCCGCATCCTCTTCCCTCAAAATTGAGGTATCGTGATAGTACTGATTGAACTCTTTTGCCAGATCATAGGCATAGTTGGCGATAATTGCAGGGGAATGTGCATCTCCACTCTCCTTTATTTTATCCGGATAGGTGCTTAGCAACTGGATGATGACCTCTTCCTTGGGAAGCAGTAGTGCTCCTGTCGTCGAAGGCTCCATCTTCTGCTCCGAGGCTTTCCTGAGTATAGATTTGATACGAGCATGGGTGTACTGGATAAAGGGACCAGTATTACCATTGAAATCAATCGACTCCTTAGGATCAAAGACCATAGTCTTTTTAGGATCCACCTTGATGATAAAATATTTTAATGCTCCGAGACTAATCATCCTGAAAAGGGCGTCCTGCTCTTCATCGGTCATATCCTCGATTTTGCCGAGTTCGAGAGAGGTCTCCTTCGCCGTCTTGTACATATCTTCGAGGAGATCGTCAGCATCCACAACAGTTCCTTCACGAGATTTCATTTTCCCTTCGGGCAATTCCACCATACCATAAGAGAGGTGATAAATGGAATCAGACCACTCAAATCCTAACTTTTTAAGGATAAGTTTAAGGACCTGGAAATGGTAATTCTGCTCATTACCAACTACATAAATGTGCTCATCAAAATTATATTCATCATATCTCTGGTGAGCCGTACCGATATCCTGCGTCATATAGACCGAGGTACCGTCACTTCTGAGGAGAATTTTCTTGTCAAGTCCATCTTCGGTAAGATCACACCATACGGAACCATCTTCGTGCTTTTCGAAGATACCTCTTTGCAATCCTTCAAGGACAAGTGATTTGCCCAAAAGATAGGTCTGCGACTCGTAATAGGTCTTGTCGAATTCTATACCTAGATTGCGATAGGTAACATCAAACCCTTCATAAACCCATCCATTCATGGTTTTCCAGAGATCAACCACCTCTTTGTCTCCGTGTTCCCATTTTAAGAGCATATCCTGCGCCTCTTTGAGCAATTTAGCCTTTTTTTCAGCTTCATCCTTTTCTACACCTTCACGCTCCATTATCTCTTTTACCTCAGCACTGAGCATATCGTTGAACTTCACGTAATAGTCGCCCACCAGGTGGTCACCTTTACGACCGGTAGAGGCAGGAGTTTCACCATTGCCCTCTTTGAGCCATGCAAGCATTGATTTGCAGATATGAATGCCCCTGTCATTGACAAGGTTGACCTTTACAATATTATGCCCGTTAGCAGCCAAAAGCTGCGAAATAGACCATCCAAGAAGATTGTTACGTATGTGACCCAGATGAAGCGGTTTGTTTGTGTTGGGTGAAGAAAATTCCACCATCACTGTTTTTCCTGTGGGAGGAAACTGGCCGTAATCTTCATTTTCACCAATGGATTTGAGTACCCTCGCCCAAAAAGAGGAAGCAAATTTGATATTGAGGAAACCCTTAATGACATTGAACGAATCAACCTCGGGGTAGTTTTTCTCCAAATATGCGCCAATCTCCTGTGCGGTGGCTTCAGGTACATTTTTACTCATCTTGAGCAAAGGGAAAACTACGAGGGTGTAGTCACCTTCAAACTCCTTCCTTGTTGCCTGCACCTGGATCTCTGTTTGGGGGAGCTCCACACCGTATAGTGACTTGAGTCCCCCTTTTATCGCTTCTTGTAAAAAATCTGTCGGATTCATTTGGTTTTGATTGATTGCTTTACTTTCTTTTTCTTTTCCTCTTTATTTGCTGCAAAATAGATCTTCATCTCCTTTTTGGCCTTTGGAGCCAGCATAAACAGAGTGAACATGGTCGGGAATGCCATCAGAGCGTAAGCCGTATCAATCAGACTGACCGCCGCCTTCAGCGGAATCATTGCCGACACAATCAACATAATAAGGAAAAATATATTGTAGTATTTTGAATATTGAGTACCGAAAAGAAAGCCGGTACATTTTTGTCCGTAATAGGAGTAGGAGAACATCGTGCTGAATGCAAACATCAACACCATTACAAATAGCAGATAGCCGCCCACGACGGGAATCGAAGCATTGAAAGCATTAATGGCAAACTTGAGACCCTCCATCGAACTCATTCCCGATCCGGCTGGCATAATCGAAGGATCGATTCTAACACCAATAAGAACGGCAATGGCTGTAAGGGTGCATACTAAACCGGAATCAATTGAGGGACCAATCATTGCTACAAGACCTTCACGCACAGGTTCGTTATTTTTTGAGGCACCATGCATCATGGATGCGGTACCGACTCCGGCCTCATTGACTAAAGCCGCACGGCGTACACCGGTAAGAGCGATCATTATTATTGAACCTATACCTCCACCAAGAGCGCCTCTTGGTGTAAAGGCACCGGTTATTATATCCTTGAATACTCCCGGCACATGACCAATATGCCTGATAATGATAAAGAGTACAAGAAGAAGATAGAGCCCAACCATCAGGGGAACCAATTTGGTAGAGACCTTTGAAATCCTCTTGATACCACCTATGATAACACCGGCAACAATCACTGTGATGATTACTCCGATTATGAATCTCAACAGAAGAGTGTTCTGCTCAGGAGTAAAGAAGAGCGAGGTAACAGACTCAGTGAGCTGATTGGATTGCATTATGCAGAGCGTGCCTATCAGACCAAATATAGAGAAGAATACTGCAAGCGGTTTCCATTTGGGGCCCAGACCCGTTGTAATCATATACATAGTTCCGCCCTGTGTTTCGCCGGCCGAATCCTTGCCTTTAAACATCACGGCGAGGGTGCCTTCAAAAAATTTGGTCGCCATACCTGCAATGGAACTTATCCACATCCAGAATATTGCTCCTGCACCTCCGACAGAGATGGCAATGGCCACCCCCGCGATATTGCCCATACCGACAGTCGCCGCGATAGCACTGGAGAGCGCCTCAAAGGAACTGATCTGTCCGTCTGCCTTTTCGTCCTTGACTCTAAGAGCTTGAATAGCCCGACCATACCTGCGTAACGGTGTGAATCTTGAATAAAATAGAAAGAAGAATCCGCCACCGATAAGGAGGAAAAAAAGCGGATATCCACAAATAAAATCGCTAACGACAGTTATGCCGTTGCCAAGCGCATTCCAGAAATTACTCATCTCTCTGACGGAATGTTAGTTGAGTCCTCTGTTTTTCAATAACGGCTCTATCCTGGGCTCTCTGCCACGGAAATTGACATAAAGCGTCATTGCCTCGTCAACACCGGGACGCTCCAGAATTTCCTGACGGAATTTGAGCGCAACTTCAGGATTGAATATGTCTCCGGTCTCTACAAATGCCTCGTATGCATCGCAATCGAGTACCTCAGCCCAGATGTAGCTGTAATAACCTGCTGTATAGCCACCACCAAAAGTATGGTTGAAATAGGGAGAACGATATCTTGACGGTATCTGAGGAAGAAGTCCTCTCTCACCAAGAACCTTATTCTCGAAAGGTATCGGCTCTATATCCTCCGGAATACTCTTAAGTACGTGGAAGTCCATATCGAGAAACGATGCTGCCAGATATTCCACAGTAGCGAAGCCCTGTCCATACTTACCGGCCTTATCGAGCTTATCTATGAGTTCTGCGGGAATTATTTCGCCGGTCTCATAGTGCTTTGCATACTCCTTAAGTACCTCGGGCTCGAATACCCAATGCTCCATTATCTGTGACGGAAGCTCCACAAAGTCTCGTGTCATACGACCAAGACCTTTATATCTTACATCACAAAGAAGTGATGCCAGAGCATGTCCAAACTCATGGAAGAAGGTGTCTGTCTCATCAGTGCTTAAAAGAGCCGGCTTATCGCCTGAAGGACGGGTGAAGTTGCCCACAATGGTCACAAGGGGAATTACCCTCTCTCCATCCTTGTAATATTGTGAACGGAATCCGCCACACCAGGCACCGCCACGTTTCTCACCGGGACGTGAAAACATATCCATAAATATGATTCCCAAAGTAGTGCCGTCAGCCTCTTTGCACTCAAATGCCACAGCCTCGGGATGAGGGAGAGGCACATTGTCAAGCTGCTCGAAGGTAATACCATAAAGCTTGTTGGCAACGAAGAAGATACCTTCACGCACATTTTCAAGTTTGAAATAGGGGCGCAATTCCTCGTCAGAGATATTGTATTTGCTCTGCATGGATTTTTCGAAATAGTATCTCCAGTCAGCTGCTACCACCTCAGTAATACCATCTTTGGCGGCCAAAGCCTCTATGTCTGCAAGCTCAGCTTTAGCCACTGCAAGTGCAGGGGTCCAAAGCTGGTTGAGAAGTGAATAAACAGCATCAGCATTCTTTGCCATCCTATCTTCCAGAACATAAGCTGCATAATCTTCATATCCGAGAAGTTGCGCTTTCTGCAAACGAAGGGTAATCAGATTTTTGATCACCTGATTGTTGTCATACTCGTTGCCATTGTTGCAGCGGTTGAGATATGCGTCGAGCATTTGGATTCTCAACTCACGATTATCGGCAGACTGTAGGAAGGGCATAACACTGGGGTTATCGAGTCCAAAGAGCCAGCCCTCTTTCTTTGCCTGCTGTGCACGGGTGGCAGCAGTGGCGATCTGAGCCTCTGAAAGGCCGGCAAGGTCCTCTTCATTTTCAATCAAAAGTGTCCACTCGGTCTCTTTGAGGAGATTTTGTCCGAATGCAAGCTGGTTGGCAGCCAATTCGGTATTGATTTTCTTTAACTCCTCTTTTTTGTCTGCGGGGAGTTCAGCACCATTTCGGGCGAAGCCCTTGTATGTTTCTGTCAGAAGACGCATCTGATCAGCTTCAAGCCCCAGATTGTCTCTGTTGTCATATACTTCTTTTATCCTTGCAAAGAGCGCCTCGTTAAGACTGATCTCATTAGAATGGGCACTCGTCAAAGGAGAGAGTTCCCTTGCGATAGCCTTGATCTCATCGTTGGATTTGACACCTGATGCACTACCAAATACAGCGGAAACTCTGCTGAGAAGCTCACCTGCATTGCTGTAAGCTACTATTGTATTTTCAAAGGTTGCGGGTTCAGGATTGGATGTAATTGCATCAATCTCGGCGGAGTGTACCTCCATTGCCTTAATGTATGCGGGTAAATAGTGTTCCGGGCGTACCTGCTCAAAGGGAGGTATCTCAAATGGAGTGTCCCAATCGCTTAGGAGTGGGTTAGTTTCAGTACAGGCAGTCATCATAAGTACTGCTAAAATAGGTAAAAAAAGTTTTTTCATGGTTATTATATTTTTTATCTTTTTTCAAGGGGTTAAGGTTATCCAAGGTAGCTCTTGAGAAGTTTGCTGCGTGCACTGTGGCGCAGTCTCCTGATAGCTTTTTCTTTTATCTGACGTACTCGCTCACGAGTAAGTCCGAAGTGCTCACCGATCTCTTCCAGAGTCATCTCCTGGCATCCGATACCGAAGAAATATTTAACAATATCACGCTCTCTCTCGGTAAGTGTGGATAGAGCTCGTTCAATCTCTTTGTTAAGCGATTCGTTTACAAGGCCACGATCGGCACTGGGAGAATCGTTGTTAACAAGCACATCAAGCAAGCTGTTGTCTTCACCGTCAACAAACGGAGCGTCCACAGAGACGTGGCGGCCGGATACCCTGAGTGTATCTGCAATTTTCTTTCTGGGAATGTCAAGAATTTCGGAGAGTTCATCAGGGGAAGCCATGCGCTCATGCTCCTGCTCAAATTTGGAAAGCGCTTTGTTGATCTTATTAAGCGAACCGACCTGGTTGAGTGGCAGTCGTACAATTCTGGACTGTTCAGCCAGTGCCTGAAGGATGGACTGTCTTATCCACCATACCGCGTAAGAAATGAATTTGAAGCCACGGGTCTCATCAAACTTTTCCGCCGCTTTTATCAAGCCGAGGTTACCCTCGTTAATGAGATCGGGAAGACTGATGCCCTGATTCTGATACTGTTTGGCTACTGAAACCACAAACCTAAGATTGGCTTTAGTAAGCTTTTCCAGGGCCTCGGGGTCGCCTTTTCTAATCCTTTGCGCAAGTTCCACCTCCTCATCGACGGTAATAAGTTCTTCCCTGCCTATCTCCTGAAGGTATTTGTCGAGCGAGGCACTTTCGCGGTTGGTTATTGATTTGGTAATCTTGAGTTGTCTCATTCAGAAATTATATAAAGGTTTTAGTAATAATGGTTTTATGCAAAAAAATAGCCATGCGGAAAAACAATTCCCGCATGTGTATATTGTACGAATATATTTGAGAAAAGTTACAAAAAAAATGCAACTTTTACAAAGAAACTATTAATTCTATCTGTTTTCCACCTCTTTTAGCGGTAATTACTGCCTGTTCGCCGGGACGTAGACGATTCATTTGTTCCTGTACTGCAGCTCCGTTTCTAACCCTGTTAAGATTGATTTCCGTAATTATATCACCGACCTTAATGCCTCCCTTGTCAGCAGCACTGTTTGGCTGAACCTCCGCCACATAGACTCCTTCCATACTCTTGAGATTAAACTGGCGTGCCATGCTGTCTGTAATATCAGTCATGGAAATGCCAAGTATTGCACGTCTTACTTCTCCATATCTGATAAAATCTTCGGTTATCTTTTTCACGATATTTACAGGTACTGCGAATGCGTAGCCTGCATAAGAACCGGTAAGAGATATGATGGAGGTGTTTATGCCTACCAGTTCACCCAGCGTATTGATCAGCGCTCCACCGCTATTGCCCGGGTTTACGGCAGCATCGGTCTGAATGAATGATTCTACGCGGTACTGGCCATCGTAGTTGGGGAGCGAACGGCCCTTGGCACTTACAATGCCAGCAGTGATCGTGGAACGTAAATCGTACGGACTACCTATAGCAAGCACCCATTCACCGAGTCTAAGATGATCTGAATCGCCAAGAGCAATCGCGGGAAGAGAGTCTTCCTCAATCTTAAGCAGGGCTATATCCGTTGCCGGATCAGTACCCACAAGTTTTGCGGGATAGGATTTGTTGTTTTCGAGTGTCACCTCAATCTGATCCGCGCCCGCGATTACATGGTTGTTGGTTACGATGTAACCGTCCTCACGGATAATAACTCCCGATCCCATTCCAACCTGATCTTTAGGCGTTGCAAAACCAAAAATAAGGTCCATTATGGAAGAGGGGCCTTTTGCTGCCCTTTTGACAACTTTGACATAAACAACAGTATGGACTGCCGTTTCGGCAGCATCTGAAAAATCCCCCATTTCTGTTTTGATGACTGTCCGATGTGTAGCACCAGGAGCTGCCGATACAATGGATGATCGTTCCAAATCACCCCCAGCAATAGCTTCAGAGAGCTTTGTCTCGACTACCTTATCAGCAACAAGCCAAGAAATTGTGAGAGAAAGCAGTAGAGTGATCAGCAAAAAAAGGGTATTTCGTTTCATAAGTTCTAATTTATTCTGATTATATTGTAAAATAAACCAAAATATATGCCAAAAAATTATTACATTTGTGGGTCATAAACAAGATTTGGCAATACGAAAATAAGAAATAAAAATATATAAAATTACAGAATATGAGATTTTCAGTATCAAGTTCAGAACTCTTGCACGGTCTGGTATCTGTATCAAGGGTAATCGCAAACAAACCTGCTTCCAGCATCCTGGAAAATTTTCTTTTTGATCTTAAAGGCAATGCCCTGACCGTCACAGCATCTGATGGAGAGACAACTCTTAAGACGGTAATAGGCATCGACAATGTACAACAGGAGGGAGCATTTGCGGTTCCTGCAAGACGACTGACCGACTATCTAAAAGAGTTCCCTGATCAACCGCTTTCATTCTATGGTCATGACAATACCATGGAGATTACCTGGATCAACGGTGAGTCCAAGATACCCTGCTTCAATGCAGATGACTATCCACAGCTCCCCGCTCTCGGCGAGACCCACGACAATCTGGAAATCCCTGCAGAAACTATCCTAAACGGTATCAACAATACGAAATACGCCACTGCGGAGGAAGAATTGCGCCCTGTGATGAATGGTATCTTCTTTGATCTTGCTCCTGAAAGCTCCGCTATGGTAGCATCGGATGCACACAAACTCATCTGTTTTGAGTTCAATGATGCGAAGGTTGTACAACAGTGCTCATTCATCCTTCATAAAAAGCCCGCAGCAATTCTCAGAAGCATCCTGCCAAGGACAGAGGAGAACATTTCCGTCATATTTGACTCAAAGAACGCCTATTTCAATTTCGGCACCAATATGTTGGTATGTCGCCTTATTGAGGGCAAATACCCCCAGTATCGCAGCGTAATTCCCAAGAATGACAATAAGCTCATTATCGGCAGAACCGACTTTCTAAACTCTGTAAGACGCATCGCTGTATGTTCAGCGCAAGCTTCCAACCAGATTAAGCTCAAACTCTCACTTAACGAAGTAGTTGTTTCTGCTCAAGACCTGAGTTTTTCCACTTCAGCTTATGAGCGTCTCTCCTGCAATTATGAAGGCGATGAAATGGAAATCGGATTCAAGGCACAATTCCTGATTGAAATCCTGACCAATCTCCCCTACACTAACGTGTGTGTGGAACTTGCAGACCCCTGTAAAGCGGTACTCATTGTATCTGCCGACGAGACCGATCCTGATGAAACCCTCCGCGCACTGCTGATGCCCGTGATGATCAACGTCTAGGACTATGGTACTGGATCTTGAGAGGCCCATCATAGTATTCGACATCGAGAGCACCGGACTTAGCGTTGCTGAGGACAGAATTGTAGAAATCAGCGTCATCAAGGTTCACCCCGATGGTTTCCGCGAGCATAAGACTCGCAGAGTCAACCCCGAGATGCCTATCCCGGAAGAATCTCGCGTGATTCACGGTATTAGTGATGAAGATGTTAAGGATTGCCCCACATTCAGGCAAATAGCAAAGTCTCTGGCAGAATGGATGAGCGGTTGCGATATCGCCGGTTTTAACTCTCTCAAATTTGATATTCCTTTGCTTGCCGAAGAGTTTCTCAGGGCAGATGTAGAGTTCGATTTCAGGCAGTGCCAAATGATTGACGTGCAAAACATTTTCCACAAAATGGAACCAAGGAATCTGGTGGCCGCATATCGTTTCTACTGTAACAAAGAACTCGATAAGGCACATTCCGCTGAAGGCGACAGCCTTGCCACCCTCGAAGTACTCGAGGCCCAGGTTCAAAGGTATCCCGAACTCAAAAACGATGTGAAGTTTCTCGCCTCTTTTTCCAAAAGGGCCAATATAGTAGATTTTGCAGGCAGAATCGCACGAAATTCCTCTGATGAACCGATATTCAATTTCGGCAAACATAAAGGAAAAAGAGTGATTGACGTATTCAATAGCGAACCCAGTTATTATGACTGGATGATGAAAGGAGAATTTACACGCGACACAAAGCAGGTGATTACCGACATCTGGATGAAACACAAGGAGGGTGAACTTAAGAATCTCTTCAACGCAAGATGAATCTGATAGTCATTCCTTACGATTGCGACAATTATTACTTTCGCCCTGACACCACTATGGTGCATGAGGCGAGAGATTTTTATTGCCCTGATGAGATTTCAGTGCTGGAAGCTGCTCCATGCCTCTGCATAAAGATATGTAAATCAGGCAAGGCGATCTCTAAGAGATTTGCAAGGCGTTATTATGATGCTATTGGTTTCGGAGTCACTCTCTACGCAGGCAATATCCTGGCTCAGGGAGAGCTCTTTTCCCTGACGAGGAGCACATCATTTGATGCAACTACTGTCATTCCAATTCCCTTATCACCTGCAGAGCGATTGCAGGAACTCTGTCCGGATATCACTTCGGAGCACATCGGCAAATGGATGGAAAAAATATCACATAACAATCTGTTACGCATAGGAGATATGTTGATATTTGAACTTGCGCCAAGGAGTATTGTAGATAAGAGCCTGCCCTATACTCTTGAGTGGAGAGGTCAGGAGCTCTTCAGTTTCAATATCTGCTGAGCAGCGGACTCACCCGCAAGAGCGCCGGTAGAGAAAGCCACCTGCAGATTATATCCTCCGGTATCCCCATCAATATCTATTATTTCTCCGGCAAAGTAGAGGTTTGGTTGTTTTCTTGAGGCCATCGTCTTAGCAATGATTTCTTTCTGAGGGATGCCTCCTGCAGTAACCACTGCACGTTCATATCCTGTATAAGATTTTATCTCAAATCTCCACTCCTTTAGCTTATCCGGAAGATTTGAGACGTTGAGATCTTTGTGATAGTGCTGAAATGGAGATACAAGTGCTGCAGGCA
>JAAZEZ010000019.1 GCA_012511975.1 Bacteroidales bacterium
AGCTGCAACAATCGCATCCTTAACCTCGTCAGAAACCAAACCTAGCTGGTGATTCGCGAGGATTGCACCCTTCTTTACGATACCGAATGCCTTAATAAATTCGGGATGGTCACCGAGAAGATCGCGGCTAATGTCGAAATTTTCCATGCAACGGAGAGTCTGTACGCCAAATAGTGCCTCAACGGGCACTTCCTTGTCACCAAGAAGGTCATGGTCTAACCTTGTCTTACCTGAAGTTTTGAATTTGTATTGAATCATAATGAGAAATTAGTTGATTATTATTAAATGCGTGCAAACATAATAATAATTCTAATCTCAACATAAATTCAAGCAAAAAACTTTTCAAGTTTGCTTAAAGCAGATGGAAGTGCGAAAACGGCAACCCTGTCGTGAGGCTTGATAATCGTTGTGCCGACCGCAATAAATGACTCTTGCCCCCTTATGACACCACCGATAATGGCATCCTTGGGAAAATTAAGGTCTTTAATGGGGGCCGTTGTGATAAGACTTCCTGCATTTACCACATATTCGATAGCTTCGGCATCAGAACCGCCGAGACATTTTATGGTACGGATATGATTGGAAAGAGTAACACGGAAAACACGACTGGCGGCGATTAGCTTTTTATTTATTACCGAATCTACGCCTATCTCCTCAGCAAGGCGTATATATTCCAGGTTTTCAACCTCCGCGATGGTCTTGGGCACACCCATTCTTTTGGCAGCTACGCAGGAAAGAATGTTGGTCTCCGAGCTGGATGTGACGGCTATAAATGCATCACAACTCTTGACATCTTCCTCGTAAAGAAAATCGGAGTTACGTCCGTCTCCGTTGATAACGAGCGTTTTGTCCAGACGTTCCGAGAGAACGTCGCAACGTTCCTTATTTATCTCGATAATCTTTATGAAATCAGCAGCAGGTTCCAGTCTTTTGGCGAGAATCTCGCCTATTTTGCCACCTCCGAGAATAGTAATACGGCGTATCTCTATCTCCTCCTTTCCCGAATAGGACATTACTTCACTCACAGCCTCCTTACGTGAAATGACATAGACCAGGTCGTTGACCTTGAAAATGGTCTCCCGATGTGGGATGATGGTTTCATCTCCCCTGGCAATAGCCACCGTCCTGAAAGGAAGGTCTTCAGTAGGATAATCAAAATCGGCGGGACATTTGCCCACAAGTGGGGCCCCCTCTTCAAGCCTTATTACTACCAGTTGCAGACGTCCGTTTGCGAAACCCACAAAATCCGACAACTCTGATTTTTTGAGCAAGTCCACAATCTCATCCGCTGCACTTTTCTCAGGATAAAACAGCATATCAATACCCAGCTCCTTAAAGAGGAACTTATTCTGATAGTCGAGATATTCATCATTATTTATACGTGCCGTAACTCTTTTGGCTCCCATCTGTTTTGCCAAAAGTGCAGAAATAATATTGATATTCTGATCTTTGGCAGGACTTACGGCTACAAAGAGGTCCGCATTCTCTACGCCCGCTTCAGTGAGAACACCAATAGAAGTAGGATTGCCCTGTACAATCAGAACATCCATATTTTCACTAATGTGCGCAAGATTTTCCTCACTCTCATCAATGATTGTAAGGTCGTGATATTCTTCATTGAGCATCCTTGCCAGATGACTCCCAACCTCACCCGCTCCTGCGATAACTATCTTCATACTCTAAATTGTTAATTATTTGTGCCCACACCCCGTAACCCGCAACTGCACACTACACACTGCACACTGCACTAAACTGCTAATGCAGTTTAGTGCCTATTATGTCAAAAAATTCGTTACGCGTTCTGCTATCCTTAAGGAAAGCTCCGGTAAATGCTGACGTAGTGGTGACTGAGTTCTGTTTCTGGACTCCGCGTATCTGCATACACATATGGGAAGCCTCAATTACCACTGCCACTCCGAGAGGGTTTAGGTTGTTCTGAATACAATCCCTGATTTGGACAGTAAGGCGTTCCTGCAACTGCAAACGGCGGGCAAAAGTTTCCACCACACGGGCAATTTTGCTCAGACCCGTTATATATCCATTCGGAACGTATGCAATATGAGCCTTACCGTAAAAGGGAAGCATATGGTGTTCGCACATAGAATAGAGTTCGATATCTTTAACTACTACCATTTGTTGGTACTCTTCCCGAAACATCGCAGACTGTATGATCGCCGAACCATCCTCTTCATAACCCTTGGTAAGAAACTGCATCGAACGTGCAACCCTCTCAGGTGTCTTTATAAGTCCCTCTCTGGTTGGATCTTCTCCCAGTAATCTTAAAATCTCTCTATAATGTGAAGCGAGCTGATCGGTCACCTCCACATCAAATTCTTCTGTTTTATCGTATTCCATTATCAAGTATTATAACAAGGCAATATTACAAATAATATTTGAATAAGTTCCAACTAATAACTATTTTAGTGCCCGCTATGAGAATATTATTTACAGCTGCAACTGCAGAAGAATTGCATTGTGCAAAAATAGCTTATGAGAGAATCTCGTCAACGGATGCTGCACTTATTAAAGTGGAGTTTGTGGTGACAGGCATAGGAGTAGCAGCTACCTGCTACAATCTGACAAAAATCCTCAACTCTGCACTCCTTTCCGGAGGAGAGCCATACGATCTGGTAGTTAATATAGGTATCGCGGGCAGTTATTCTCAGGAATTCCCGATCGGCAGTATGGCCCATATAACAGTGGAGCAATTTGGCGATATGGGCATCGAAACGCGTGGAGGATTCCAAACACTCTTCGATTACGCGATGCTTGACGCCAACACACTACCCTTTGTTGACGGTCTGCTCAAAGTTCGCGACCCCTACCCGGTCACAGGTCCTCTTGAAGGAGTTATGGATGCAATCGGCATCACTTTTCAAACTTTAATGGGCATTCGAGAGCAGAATCTCCGCCGCCTTGAGTGCTTTTCTCCCCAGATTGAGAGCATGGAGGGAGCAGCCTTCTTTTATGTATGCCTGATGGAAAAAGTACCCTTTATAGAGTTGCGTGCTGTCTCCAATGAGGTCGGTGAACGCGACAAGAGCCGATGGAACATTCTGGCTGCTTTCTCCGCACTTGAGAATACTTGCACACAACTGCTTGCCAAGGCTTCAAAAGCCGCAGGAGGGGCACGTTGATGAAGGTCTCTCTCGCATTCTCACCCTGCCCCAACGACACCTTTATGTTTCATGCTATGGTGGAGGGATTAGTCGATACCGAGGGACTCTCTTTTGATGTAACCCTATCTGATGTAGAGGATCTTAATCAGAGAGCCGTTTCCGGTACTTACGATATCTCCAAGATGAGTTATCACGGTTGGTTTAACGTAATGAAACACTATCGGATGCTGAATAGCGGATCGGCCCTTGGCTACGACTGCGGACCGTTGTGCGTTTGTAAAGCAGGTAATCAAGCCGCTGCATCACTGATGGAGCCAAGAGTAGCCATTCCGGGGATATATACCACCGGTGCGCTGCTCTATGACCTCGCCTTTGAAGGACGCGGAATTAAGGTACCGATGCTCTTCTCGGATATCGGGCGGAGCGTTCTTTCCGGAGAATGTGATCTCGGTGTTCTGATTCACGAGAGCCGTTTCACCTACGCTGAGCAAGGTTTGGAGCTGGTATGCGACCTGGGAAGATGGTGGCAAAAGAACAGTGGAGCCCCTATTCCCCTCGGGGGAATTGCCGTAAGGCGAAATCTCGGGGAGGAATTTGTACAAAAAATTGAAAGAGTGTTGCAAAGGAGCATTCTATACGCAATGAAGCATCCTGAGGCCTCAGCAAATTATGTTGCTGCGCACGCGCAGGAAATTTCCGAAGATGTACTCAACCAACATATAGAGATGTTCGTTAACAAATATTCCCTATCTTTGGGAGACGAAGGTCTCAGGGCTATTGAGCTTTTGAGGAATTATTATTTGAAACACAAAGAGCAGAGAGATGAGGAAAGAGATTATCCGGACGGAAGGAGTGAAAAAGCACTATCAAATGGGGAACCAGACCGTCAGGGCACTTGACGGGATTGATCTAACTATCAGAAAAAACGAATTTGTGGCGATAATGGGACCTTCGGGTTCAGGCAAATCCACTTTAATGAATATACTCGGATGCCTCGATGTGCCTTCGGAGGGCACTTACAGTCTCAACGGACAGAGTATCAGCGGCATGGATGACGATGACCTGGCCAGCATCAGAAATCGTGAGATTGGATTTGTGTTTCAATCATTCAACCTGCTACCGAGGTACACCGCACTTGAAAATGTAGCGCTTCCGCTAACCTATGCCGGAATCCCCCGTAAGGAGCGGGAGCAAAGGGCGCGTAAGGTACTATCGGAAGTAGGACTAGAGGATAGAATGGAGCACAAGCCCAACGAACTTTCGGGAGGCCAGAGACAAAGAGTTGCGCTCGCAAGAGCCCTGGTTACACGCCCTTCAATCATCCTCGCAGATGAGCCTACAGGCAATCTTGACACCGCAACTTCGGAGGATGTGATGCGGCTATTCGGAGAAATCCACAGGCAGGGCAACACCATCATATTGGTGACGCATGAAGAGGATATCGCCCGTCATGCAAACCGTATAGTACGAATGAAAGATGGTAAAATAGGATCGGACACTCTGAATAGGTCTAGCAAAAAAAAGAAATTAAAATAGAACAGGACTGCTCCAATCCGCTCAGCAAATAATAGAACAAAGAACAAATACAACAATATCTCCAATGAAAATCTATACAAAAAAAGGCGATAACGGTACCACCTCACTGGTGGGTGGCAAACGTGTCAGTAAAGCACACCAGAGGGTAATGGCCTACGGCGATATGGACGAACTGATCTCCTGGCTGGGACTTCTGCGTTCAGAAATAGGCGACGATTTCCAGCTTAGACGCATACAAATATTCCTAATGCAGGCTTCCGCACATCTTGCCTCTGACCATCAGGTGGCAAAACTCAAACCTCTCGATGAAAAGGAAATTTTGTTTCTTGAGTCTGAAATCGACAGAATGACAAGTGCCATTCCTGTCCAAAAAGCATTTATTCTCCCCTCCTCTCCTGCACTCTCTTCAAAATGCCATATCGCCCGTACAGTATGTCGCAGAGCCGAAAGGATGGCTGTGCAGATTGAAGATAAAAGTGAACAAGACCTGGTTGCTATCAGGTATATAAATCGCCTATCAGACTATCTTTTCACTCTGGCCCGTTACTTGTGTTATCACTCCGGACAGGAAGATGATTACTGGATTCCTTAAAAATAGTTTTTTGTTATATATATTTTTATATATTTGCAACCCATTTTTAGAAACCATTAAAATTCGAGATAGACATGTATTGGACATTAGAGCTCGCATCGAAACTTGAAGATGCTCCCTGGCCTGCAACCAGAGAAGAATTGATTGATTATGCTACACGTTCGGGTGCACCTCTGGAGGTTATCGAAAATCTGCAGGAACTCGAGGATGACGGAGAAGCTTACGATTCCATCGAAGACATTTGGCCCGATTATCCTACAAAAGATGACTTTTTCTTCGACGAAGAAGAATATTAGAATAGTTACAGAAAACTCCATCCCATGATGGAGTTTTTTTTGAGTTATAAGTATGCAGTTCCTAGTAAGTTTTTAGTCCGGGATTCCTAGTGAAAAATTCAATACGCAATACTCGAAACTCAGAACTCCAGACTTAACACACCTCGCACCTCCTCTCCAACACCGCGTAATTCGTACCCCGCACCACTACAGAGTACACACTACATACTACCCACTAAGGACTTCCTTAAAACCATTTTTTCCTTTTAAAATACCACAACATCACAAGCACGGCGACCAACATAACTCCCCATACGATAAAGTAGCCATTATGTGTGCGGAGTTCGGGCATGTTGCTGAAGTTCATTCCGTAAACGCCTACGATAAAGGTAAGCGGAATGAAAATTACCGAAAAAATAGTGAGCAACTTCATAGTATCGTTCAGTTTTGTGCTCATGGCAGAATGATACATACTGAGTTCGTCATATAGCACTTCGCGATAATAATCCAGCAGATCCACTGCCTGATTTATATTATCCTGCAATTCTTTATAGTGCTTTTGATTTTCCTCCTGTATCAATTCAGTATCCAGCTTGACAAGACTGTTCAACATCTCTTTGGCAGGCTTGATATTAATACGCAGGTCATTTAGTTCGTGCTTAAATGAATTGATTATTTTCAGGGTCTCTTTACTAATATTCAGAATAAGTTTCCCCTCCAACTCTTCCACCTTTTCGCCGTAAACGCCCAAAATATAGATATAGTTGTCAATTCCCACATCGAGCAGGGCGAATGCCAAATAATCGGCTCCTGATGTGCGAATTTTGGTTGTGTGTTTGCGGATTCTTTCTCGAACGGGATCAAACACATCGCCTTCCTCTTCCTGAAATGTGATAAGAATCCTGTCCATCACAATTAGGCTCAGATTATCTACCGCAACAGTATTCTTTTTTTCATCGAATTCCAACATTTTTATGGAGACGAAAAAACCGTTGTCGAATGCTTCTGTTTGTGGGCGTGACGATGGCTCCATAACATCGGAAAGGATATAGGTAGGAATAGAAAAAATGGTGGATATATCTCCAATAAGCTGCTCGTCGTGTAATCCGTCTACATTTATCCAGGTAATTGATGGAGAGTCACGATATAGGCGAAGTTCCTCCACGGAGTCAACTGGAGTTTCGATAACGTTTTCAGGGGTAATATCAAAAACCGTTATGCGTACTTTGTCGGCTCTTTTTCGTCCGCGGAATTTCAGATCGTAAGGCGAAAGGCCTATGTTTTCTTTCTTTTTAGGTGAGAGGTAGGACATTGGTTTACGATTTAAGAGGATTGATTTACAAAGTTTATTATTCGGCTCCGCTCTTTACACCCTTGAAAATGGAATTTACTATCTTATTTCCGCTGAAATGATGGATCCCGTAGCTATTTAGCAAGCCATCTCCATTGAGAAAAGAGGACCAAAGGGCTCCGCACACAGCAGGGTGAACCACCTCAGGAAGCGGTAAATCTAGCCCATTGCGCATATAGTGAAGGTGACCTGAAAAGACAATGACATTTTCGAAAGAAGAGAGCGCCAACCTAACTAAATTAATATTGGTACCGTTATTTCTAAGTAACGGTATATGAACACAAAGTACCACCAGCTTATCTTTAGGAACGTGCATCAAGTCCTGCTTAAGCCACTTCACCTGCCGGATCGTAAAACCATTATCATAAGAGTTAAAGTTACTTTTATTCTTGTAGATAATATTCCTCATATGGATAAAATGAACCGAGCCTCTATTCCATGAGTAGTTTATCGGACCAAATACCTCCTCGAAATCACGCTGATACCCCAAATTGAAATCTACATCCTCGATGGGCTGCGTGACGCTGGCGAAGACATCATGATTTCCCATTGTCTGGAAGATAGGAAAGCCGATATTGCTCTTGGACATAATCCGGCGCATCTCTTTCATAAGTGGCACACAATTGCGCTCGCCTTTGGAATAGACTATATCTCCAAGAGTAACACCGTAAGGGGGCAGACTATCGCTCTTTTGCTTCTCTTTAATATCCGCAATGGTCTTCGACTCAAAACTAGAAATATGCTCCTCATTGGCGCACTGTGGATCGGCAAGAGCATAGAGTACAAAATCATTCTCTACTTCGATGCGCTCAAATTGGAAGTCGTATATACTACGCTCCACCGAATATTTGTGATAAAAATCGGGATTTCCCTGTGGATTTTCTTTGATCTTGCAGTCTGCGGGGATGGATGCGTAGATATAGAAGGTGTTGGATGAAGGTGATTCAATGGAGTAATGACCCTCTTTATCGGTGATTACGCAGCTGAAACCGTCGCTTACGACCATTCCTGAGATAGGAGTGCCATCTGTGTAGGTGGCATAACCGGAAATTCTTTCATTACCTTCATCATCTATATCTATATGAGAATTATTCCCATTGCATGAGAATACCAGCAGCGCAACTATGAGTATAGGAAATATCTTTTTAAAATTCATTAGGCTGCGCTTTCTCGTTTTTGGCCGTTTTCAGCCGTTTTGACTTGCGGAGGGCTTCGGTGATGATATATTCCAGCTGGCCATTGACACTACGGAATTCATCGGCCGCCCACTTTTCGAGGGAGGCCAATGTGTCCGAATCTATCCTGAGGACAAATGGTTTTTTCTCTTTGGCCATAACAGAATATTATTGGTAGAGCGTGCCCGCGTTAATCACAGGAGTCGCTGCTCTGTCCGAAGTAAGCACAACCATCAGATTGCTCACCATTGCTGCTTTCTTCTCTTCATCCAGTTCTATAATTTCCTTATCAGAGAGTTGTTGGAGCGCCATTTGAACCATACTTACTGCACCTTCAACTATTTTGTGGCGTGCAGCCACAATGGCAGTTGCCTGTTGGCGTTGAAGCATTGCGCTGGCAATTTCCGGAGCATACGCAAGGTAACTGATGCGTGCCTCCATAACCTCAATGCCGGCAATATTAAGGCGGTCCTGAAGGGATTTTTCGAGCAGATCATTAACTTCTTCACCACCGCTGCGCAAAGTAATGGCGGCATCCTCATCTTCGAGGTTGTCGTAGGGATAAGAACCGGCAAGACTTCGGATTGCAGCCTCGCTCTGCACATCTACAAATTTTACATAATTGTCAACTTCGAAGGAGGCCTTGAATGTGTCCTTGACTCTCCATACGAGCACAATGCCGATCATAATCGGATTACCCATCTTATCATTGACTTTGATTGGATCAGCATTGAGATTGCGTGCCCTTAAGGAAACTGAACTTCGCTTAGTAAAGGGATTGACAAAAAAGAATCCGTTGTCCACGATTGTCCCGACATATTTGCCGAAAAAGAGTACCACTTTGCTCTCATTCGGATTGACAATGGTCAAACCCGATAGAAGGATAAAAAAGATTGTGGAAACAACGAAAAGCAATCCCCACCAATCACTTGCACCTTTGCTTAGGAATATAGCAGGCACCACTATGCAGACGGCCATGCCAATAATAGAGACGAATAACATCAACCATCCATTTTTAGGAGTGATGAATTTTTCCTTAACCTGTTTCATTTCTTTAAAATTTTGATATCATTTTGATATCACAAAGATATCTATATTTTTTAATATTCCAACAAATTTTCAAATAAATTTAAAAATTAAAAATGCCCAACCGCGGTTGAGCATTTTTGTATTTATATATGATATGAAATCAGATTACGATGTAATCTTTTCGAGCCATTTGACCATACCGGCCATAACAGCCATAGAGATGAGACAGAAGACTGCGAATACTGCCCAGGTCTCCCACTGACGAGGGAAGGTATTGAGCATAGTAACACCAAGAGCAATAAAAAGATTGCCCACAGCCGTAGCAGAAAGCCACAGACCCTGGCAAAAACACTGAAGATGACGCGGAGCCACCTTTGTCACAAATGAAATTCCCAGAGGCGAGATAAAGAGCTCAGCTACAGTCAGGAAGAAATAGGTAACGATAAGTACCCAGGGACTTGCCTTCATCGATACCTTCACAGCCTCACTGAGAGCATCAAACTCGTATCCTGAAGGATAGTGCTTATACATTGCAACAATCGTTAGGAAGATATATGCACATGCAGCGATAAACATACCGATTGCAATCTTTTTGGGAGTGGATACCGGCTTGCCGCGACGTGCAAATGAAGCAAAAAGCCACATTAGGATCGGAGTGAGAGTAATCACAAAGAAGGGATTGATGCACTGCCATATCTCCGGTGGAATAGCAGCAGTTGAGACAAAGTCACGTGCAAACACTGATAGAGACTGACCGTTCTGGTGGAATGCGAACCAGAAGAAAACGGCAACACCAAGAACTGCAAAAAGTGCATAGAGGCGCTGTCTGATCTCTTTTGCGTTTGCTGCTCTCTCTTCAGGAGTATAATCCTGAACCTCTTTCTTATCTTTCTTCACAGGTGTAGGAAGTCTTTTCTTAACTGCTAAGAATATAGTCAGAGAGATAAGCATTGCGAGCACAGATGCGAGAAATGAATAGTGTACGCCAGTATTGAATATATTGAGGTACTGGTCACAGAATGCCGCATCCACAACACCTGTATGACCTACGCTCTCGGCAAGTGTAGCAATGTTAGCGCTGTCCACCTCTGACAGAGCGCCATTGGTATCAAGAAACTTATGGCAGAGACGCGGAAGATCCGCATTGTAAGCGAAACCCTGAAGTTTTAGCCAGGCACTACGAAGTAGCGGAGCAACAAAGGGGGCAACTACACCACCAATATTGATGAATACATAGAAAATCTGGAAACCGCTGTCGCGTTTGGACTTGGCCAGTGCAAGAGCTTCCGGGCCCTTCCTGGCAGCTTCTTCCTCAAAGTTGTCATACATTTGGCCCACAATAGCCTGGAGGTTTCCTTTGAAAAGCCCGTTACCGAATGCAATCAAAAGAAGTGCAAAGCAAGTGAACACGAGGATAGCGTTTACACCTCTGGACTCTCCAAAAATAGGAATGGAAAGAAGAAGGTAACCTACTGCCATTACTACAAGGCCCGAGATTATGGTACCCTTGTAGTTTTGCAATCTGTCTGCAATCCTACCGCCTGGAAGGCTGAAAATGTAAATAATAAAATAGAATACGGCGTAAATCCAGCCTGCTACGGAATCATCGATACCGAACTTAGAACAGAGGAAGAGCAGGAGCACCGCATTCATAATGTAATAACCAAACCTTTCGCCCATATTACTCGATGCGGCAGCTATGAGACCCTTAGGATGCTCTTTCCTAGCCTTTACCAAGTAAAATAAGAGGAACGGAATGACAACAATAAGAATGGCTATAAGAATTACCATTGAGCGGTTATTCAGCCATAGATTTGTGAAAAATTGTCCCATAAATAGTTTTTTCTTTATTAATTGTTGGTATTAGATTTATCAAACAATGCGGCAAAAATATAAAAAAAATCGTATATTTACTTTTTGTTAACTCTAAAAGTCAATTCTTATGAAGAAAATTGTGATTACCGCACTGGCAACCCTGTTATTCTGCAGCAGTCAGATTATGGCACAAACACCTTCAGGTGCGACTCCTGACGGATTAGTGATCTATTCTCTTCCGAGCACTTCAATCAATCTCGTAGTGGAGGCACAAAAGGAGACATTTATAGCAGGACCCTATGCACAATATGCTCAAAAATATCTTGGCACAGCCGCAAGAACGGAAAACTCAGTCACCTATAGTATGAGTTCCATTCAATTTCATCCATATATAGAGGCTGACGCTAACAGCCGCATTGCAATCAATTTATCAGGCAAAAACATTGCTGCTGCTAACTTCCTGCAGTTCTGTTCACAGGGATTAATTATCGCATCCGATAGCTATACCGGTAAGCCTGAGGCATGGAGATTCCCCTCTATCGCTGCAAATGACCAGTTTGCCGGCAAGGGCGTGGGAGGTAATCTTACTAGCGCCACCACTACTCTCTATAAAAGCGTAATGACTGAAAGCGGCTTCCAAAGAGTGGCCGTCGAGCAGAGACAAGTGGTGGAAAAATCCATTGAAAAGAAGGCTGAAGAGGTAGCTAACAGCATATTTAACCTACGCCGCAAACGTGTGGAAATCATAACCGGTGACACTGACGCCATATTCAACGGAGAAGCCCTCGGAGCTGCAATCGAAGAGATTAACCGCCTGGAACAAGAGTACCTCACTCTTTTCTTCGGTATTACAGAGACTTCATTTCAACAGATGAGTTTCGATGTGGTACCCAAGGCCGGTAATGACAAACACATCTATGTCGCTTTCCGAATCTCAGAGACTCAAGGACTCCTTCCCGCCTCAAATATGTCCGGAAGACCGATTATCCTCGAGCTCATCCTTGACGAAGGCACAAGAAGCACCACTATCCAGCAGGCTGCAGCCGCCGCGGCCGGTAGGAGCAGAAGTCAAATGATCTATTACAGAGTGCCCGCCACAGTTACTGCGCGCATCCTGGATGGACAACAGGTGCTACTCCAGACGAGAGTACCCGTTTATCAATTAGGTTCAGTACACTCTTTCCCCATAGAGACACTTATTAGCAAATAATCTATCAATTTTTCAAAATAATAAACTATAAAACAGTATGACACTTTCTAATCTAAAACCCCAGAGAGTGTGGAAACACTTCTACTCCCTCACTCAAATTCCCCGTCCTTCAAAACACGAAGGCAAAGCAGTTCAATTCCTTGAGAAATTTGGTAAGGACCTCGGTCTCGAAACCATAAAGGATGACATTGGCAATATCATAATCCGCAAGCCGGCTACTCCAGGTATGGAAAACAGAATGGGTATAATCCTGCAGGCACATATAGATATGGTACCTCAGAAAAACAATGACAAGGTACATGACTTCAAAAAGGACCCTATCCAGCCTCGTATCGTTAGTAAAGAGGATGGCGACTGGCTTTATGCTACCGGCACTACTCTCGGAGCCGACAATGGACTCGGCTGCGCTGTAGCAATGGCAGTAATGGAGGCTGATGACCTTGTGCACGGACCTGTTGAAGCTCTCTTTACAGTAGATGAAGAGACCGGAATGACCGGTGCAAGAGGACTCAAGGCAGGCGTACTCAAAGGTGATATTCTAATAAACCTCGACTCGGAGACTGAAGGTGAGCTCTACGTGGGCTGCGCCGGCGGACTAGATGCCACTGCAGTGTTCAAGTATAAGGAGGAACCTCTCCCCAAGGGATATGAAGTATTTGCAATCCATGTCAAGGGACTCCGTGGAGGTCACTCCGGTATGGAAATACACGAGGGTCGCTGCAACGCAAATAAAATAATGATGCGTGTTCTGCTTCCTGCTCTGAGAGATCTAAAGGGCAAGCTCGTCTCTATAGAGGGTGGCAACCTGCGCAACGCTATCCCGCGCGAGGCTGTAGCAGTAGTAGCTATTCCCACCGAAAGAGCTGACGAACTTCAGGTAATAGTTGATTCGGTGTTAGCACAGGTGAAAAATGAATATGCCAATATCGACCCCAATGTTCAAATTTTCCTCGAAGAAGCCAAGGCAAAGAAAGTTATGGCAAGCAATGTGGCTCTCAAAATGGCGAAGGCCGTGTACGCCTGTCCCAACGGAGTTGACAGGATGAGTCTGGAAATGGACGACCTTGTGGAAACTTCCAACAACCTTGCTATTGTAAAATCCGAAGATGGAAAAATATATATCAAATGCCTTATGCGAGGCTCCATTGACACCGCTAAAGAGGATCTCTCAGAAGCCATCCGAGCCACCTTTGAACTGGCCGGTGCCAAAGTAAAAATGACAGGAGGCTATTCAGGCTGGCAACCCAACATGAAATCCCCTATCCTCAAGACCATGAAGGAGACCTATTTCAACCTCTACGGAAAAGAGCCTGAAGTAACGGCTGTTCACGCAGGGCTTGAATGCGGCATCCTTGGAAGCAAATATCCTAACTGGGATATGATTTCCTGCGGTCCCACCATCTTATCTCCCCACTCACCGGACGAGAGAGTATTCATTCCTTCTGTGGACAAATGGTGGAATTTTATCGTTGCAGCACTTGCTAATGCTCCCAAAAAGTAAGATTTGGGGCAATTTTTTGCCAATTCGATAATAATAACTATATTTGCAGCCCTTTCGGAAAATCCGGAAGGGCTTATTTATCTTAAATTCAATTAATTAAAATGTTAAAACAGTACGAAACCGTTTTCATTGCAACTCCCGTTTTATCTGATGCTCTGATGAAGGAAGCGGTTGCCAGGTACGTGACCTTCATCAAAGACAATGGTGGAGAGATTGTGCACCAGGAGGATTGGGGCCTTAAAAAATTGGCCTACCCTATCCAGAAAAAGACTACAGGATTCTATCACCTGATTGAATTCAAGGCAGAGCCTGAGTTTATCAGCAATTTAGAGACTCAGTACAAACGTGATGAGCGCATCATTCGTTTCCACACCGTCTCTATGGACAAACACGCTATCGCATACGCAGAGCGTCGTCGTAATAAAATCAGCGAAGCAGCAGCTCCCAAGGCAGAAAAGGCAGATGTTGCAGAGGCAGAAACAACAGTTAAAGAATAAGGAGATTATACCATGGCACAACAAGACGACATTCGCTATCTCAATCCACCTAAAGTAGATATCAAGAAGAAAAAATATTGCCGTTTCAAAAAGGCCGGCATCAAATATATCGACTACAAGGATGCTGAGTTCTTGAAGAAATTTCTCAATGAGCAAGGCAAGATCCTTCCCCGCCGCATCACCGGCACTTCTCTGAAATACCAGAAGAAAGTAGCACAAGCTATAAAGAGAGCAAGACATATTGCATTGCTCCCGTATGTAACCGATTTATTGAAATAGGAGGAGATTATGGAAATTATTTTGAAGCAGGATGTCCCCAACCTCGGACATAAGGACGATATCGTTACAGTAAAGGACGGATACGCTGCCAATTACCTCATCCCTCGGGGAATGGCCATGATGGCTACGCCTTCCGCCAAGAAAGTTCTCGCTGAGAATCTTCGCCAGCGTGCTCATAAAGAGGCTAAAATCCGCGAGGATGCTACCCTTCTTGCAAATGCACTTGAAGGACTTACCGTAAAGGTTGCTACTAAGGTGAGCTCAAAGGGTAAAGTATTCGGCAGTGTCAACAATATTCAGATTGCTGAGGCGCTCGTTGCCCTCGGACACGATGTTGATCGCAAGAACGTTACCATTATAGGTACAGACACGATCAAAGAGGTAGGTACTTATGAGGCAGTTGTTAAATGCTACCGCGACATCAAAGCAACCGTTACAGTTGAAGTTGTAGGCGAAGAGGTGTAATCTCTAGCGCATAACATTCATAAACAAACGAGGTAACCGTTCGGTTATCTCGTTTTTTTTATGGTATCATCTAGGCCCCAGTCCCTATTTCTTGTAGATATACCATAGCAGATATGCTGCAACTGCCAGGAGACCAAAGTAGGTCACCTTTGGAATGAATGCGCTAATGAGCATTACCACAAGCAAAAGCAATAAAATCTTGTAGGCAAACTTTTTCTGTGCCAGTACATACTGCCAGGCATAAGAAAGACGTTCTCTGAATATCTTGAAACGCTGTTGTAAATTGGGCTTGTCCATACGAGTGTAACTGTCATAAACAGTATTGTCACCCTTTGCTTTAGAAGACCTGGCTTTTCTAACTATTATAAATATTTCGCGATGAACAGGCGTACCGTGACAATTGGCCGATAGTGTAATACGTGTCCTGCCCTTCGAACGATTGAGTTTATATTTTTTTGAACCGCTGGAAGGCACAACCGCGCTTGCCGACCTATATCCATTGTCAATAGTAATACGTGCCGATTCTGCTTCAGGGCATTCCCATGTTACCTCAACAATATCTCCCTCCCTGACAATTCTTCTGCTTACTTTGAATTTCATATCTGATATGCGTTTTATAAATTTTGCCGCAAAAAGAGTTCCATAAGTAGCTGCATTTTTGCATTTTTACACTTTAAAATAGTATTTTTAGGGCATGAAACAGTTTTTACGCATAATTATTATCGCAGCAATCTTGCTGCCGGTCGGACTTCAAGCCTGGGCGCAAACCGTTTACTCCGTTGATTATAAGTCCGATGCAGACGTCAAGATCTTTGTATCCGAATACAAATCTGACGCCGATTTGGTCGTTTATAAGACGGAGTACAAATCTGACGCAACAGGCAACGACGGCATCTGGCATTTTGTCAAATACAAGTCAGACGCCAAAAAGAAAATCTATTTTGTCAAGTACAAGTCAGATGCCGACCTTATCATCTATTTCTCCCAATGGAAATCCGATGCCGGATGGCGCAACAATTCTAAAAAACATCTGATGCATTAGCCATACCATCAGAAATAGGACCTTCCAAGTAGCTTGTGCAGCCATAATAGTATAGCGCCACTTAACAAAAGGTGACAGAAAAGCATATGGCTGATTTGATAATTATTGCTATCTTTACGCGCCTTATGAC
>JAAZEZ010000020.1 GCA_012511975.1 Bacteroidales bacterium
GATTACTTTAGTATTATTAAAGATTATCAACGACTCCTCAGGCAAAAAACAATGAATATCTGAAAATTTCTCCTCACCGGGAAGGAAATCGTTCTTACTTGTAAAAAGAAGAAGCTTGGAAGAGTCTCTCTCCTGAAGAGGAAATTTCGAGATTCTCTCATCAGGTAGGGGATAATCATACTCTTCAATTTTAATCTTATCTGTAATCATAGATACAATGTTCTTTACAAAGGTAAATCTTTAGATTTGAATAAAGGCTATTTTTAAGCGATTTAAGGGGTTTACTTATCTGAACATATCTAATCTATAATCCTCAAGAGATAATTGAACCATGATGATTTGGTTACATTTGTGAACTTATCAATTGGTTACAAATGTTTACAATTAACTCCCTTACTCTTTACAATTGTAATCAATAGTCTTTTAAAACTATGAATAAATAGATTTTACAATTGTATGACGTATACAACCTAAATATTATCGGCATATCGAAATAACTAAAAGTTATTCTGAAATAATTTAATGTATATTTAATTGAAATCCAATGACTTATATATGTTTATATAAAGTAAATTAGTGTATACAATGTTAAATAATCGTTGTTTAAAGGCTAATTAGGCCGTAAAAATAGATTGTATACTTTATAATATAAAGAACTCCAGTAATTTAGCAGTTTTATCTATAACGATGCTTTATCTAAAATACTCATTTCAGTTAAAATTAGATTGTTTATTTATGTAATTTACATTTGTAATCGCTAAAATATCTTTATTTCGTTACATTTGTAATCAAAATAAGTATTACATTTGTAGAAAATTTAGTTTACAAAATTATGGATAAGCGTTTACAACAATTTTTGGATCTGGAGGACCTTACTCCATCAAAGCTAGCTGATATTTTGCAAATCCAGCGCTCGGGAATCTCTCACCTTCTCTCGGGACGTAATAAACCCAGTTTTGACTTCATCGAAGGGGTACTCAAGAATTTTCCCCAGATCAACCCCGACTGGCTAATCCTCGGCAAAGGCAAACCATACAGGAGTCAAATTTCCGCTCCCTCACCCTCTCCAACTCCTGTTACCTCACCGACACCTCCAACTCCATCATCCCCTGTTACACTATTTGATACACTTCCTGAACAAAACCAGGAATCACTCTTCGATTTACCCAAATTTGTTCCGGAAACTGCAGTTGAGAGACCATTCGAGGTCATTTCCACTCCGAACGCACTCAATGATGTACAAGAGGAACCACCGGTAACCCCTACTGTGACTCAGCACGTTACAATGGTTTCTGAGCCATCTAAACCCTCAGAGAATCCTATTATTGAACCCTCACCCACCATCAGCCCGCAGATTTTGGCCGCAAAAAGAGATAAACACATAATCCGTATTACCGTTTTTTACAACGATGGCACTTTTGAAGAAAAATGACTACTTTTGTAATGATAAGCATTACAGATCATGTACAAATTTCTGATTAGACCTATTCTCTTTCTTTTCAATCCGGAAAGGGCACACAAAATAATATTCTCCCTACTTAAATTTTCCAGACATATTCCGGGACTCCAACCTTTGCTGCGACTCCTATACAGAGTCAAGACTCCTACTCTGGAACGTAACCTCTTCGGTCTTAACTTCAAGAATCCGGTGGGTATTGCTGGAGGCCTGGATAAAAACGCTGAATGCTATAACGAACTTGCCTGCCTTGGATTTAGTTTTATAGAAATAGGATCTCTCACTCCCAAACCCCAGATCGGGAACCCCAAACCGCGCTGCTTCCGTCTTGTTAAAGACAACGCTATTATCAACCGAATGGGTATCAATAACCTTGGTGTGAGACATGCGATCGACAATCTTCGGAAAAATCCTCCCAGAAATGTTTTAATTGCCGCCAACATCAGCAAAAACGCCGCCACCTCTAACGAAGAAGCAGCAGATGATTACGAAAAGACTCTTACATTGATGTATGACTTTGCGGATATGACCGTGCTCAACATCTCCTGTCCAAATGTCAAAGATCTTACGGAACTCCAGGACATAGAGATGCTCTCCAATATTTTGGACAGAATCATAACTATCCGCAAATTCAACGATGAGTACCACCCTATCCTGCTAAAACTCTCCCCTGATATCCCTTTTGAACAAATTGATGAGATCATCGACCTGGTACAGAAAACCGGCATCGACGGCATTGTAGCTACTAATACTACACGTAGCCGTGAGGGGCTTGCTACTCAATCCGATGATGTAAAGAATATAGGTGATGGAGGACTTAGCGGTGCTCCCCTCTTTGAAAAATCACTAAAAATGGTGAGATACATCCATGACAAAACCGGCGGATCCATACCTATTATAGGTGTAGGCGGCATAATGACCCCGGAACAAGCCCAGGAGATGCTGGATGCCGGTGCTTCCCTGATAGAAGTATATACTGGATTCATATACAACGGCCCCGGATATATAAAAAAAATACTCAAGCATCTGCGCAATGTGGAGAAAGAGAGGGCTCTTGCAAGCACTATTGAAAACACACCTTCCAGCGCAAAATGACTACAGCATCAATATGTACCATTGGCGATGAAATACTCATTGGCCAAATAATCAATACCAACTCCGCAGAGATCTCAAAAGCTCTCAACCGAGCCGGCATAAGGGTCCGGTATCATTTCTCAATAGGTGATCAACACGAGGAGATTGTCTCAAGGCTACAGATGTGCCTTGAGCAGACAGATATAGTGATAGTTACAGGAGGTCTCGGCCCTACCCGGGACGATATTACCAAACTTGCTCTAAGGGAGCTCTCAGGAGCTTTATCTTTTGTGCGCTCTGAGGAACAATACCGAATAATAGAAAGAGTAATGAGTGCCAGAGGGATACCTATGATTGAATCAAATAGAGAGCAAGCCAGCGTTCCTGACACCTGTGAGGTAATCCCCAACGAACTGGGCACAGCTCCCTGTATGGTTTTCCGCGGATTAGGCCCTAAAAGCACCTCTACACTCTATTCTCTTCCGGGAGTTCCTTTTGAAACGAAGGGATTGTTGCCGAAGGTAATGGATGACATCCGTACTCACTTTGATCTGGAGTTTATCACGCATCATACAATAGTAACATTCGGAATCCCCGAATCCACACTTGCCAAACAAATAGAGAGCTGGGAAGATGCTCTTCCGGAAAATATAAAGCTTGCCTATCTGCCCAACCCCACCATCGGTGTACGTTTGAGACTCTCCCACTTTGGAGAGGGCGTACCCGACTTCTCCCCTTACATCTCCTCCCTGAAAGAGATTATAGGTGATGCAATTTACGGTGAAGGAGAGGATAATCTGCAGACGGTCATCGGACGCAAACTGAGGAATATGGGCAAAACGCTTGCAGTAGCTGAATCCTGTACCGGCGGCCGTATCTCCGAGCTGATAACCCAGGTACCGGGATGTTCCGACTATTACAAAGGGTCTGTTATCTCCTACGCTAATGAGGTAAAGACCAATCTTTTGAAGGTGCCTAAAGAGACAATTGAAGCTCACGGCGCAGTGAGTGAAGAGACTGCAATAGCAATGTCCACCGGATTGATACGATTGCTTAATACCGACTATACGATTGCGACAACCGGTGTTGCAGGTCCTGGCGGAGGCTCACCAACTACGCCTGTAGGCACTGCATGGCTTGCAGTGGCCACTAAAGATCGCGTGGTCACCCGGATGGTTAAATTTTCAGCTGACAGGATGACAAATATCGAGAGATTTGCATCAAATGCTCTCAATCTCCTCCGTCTGGAAATAGATAGTGGTGCAAGTTAGGGGTTACGAGGTGCGGGGTTCTGAGTGAGAATTGGAAAATAAAAGTTAACTATTAATAAATTATAATCAACCAAAAGCCAATGGATAACGGCTAACAGCTAATAGCCAAGCCAAAAGCAAACTATAGTATTATGAAAAGAATAATTGTATTTATTATGGCAGCAACATTTTTATCAGCCTGTTCCCCCAATTCCAAGGATGAGATAGCCAAACAGATCGATTCCATTTGTTCCGAACTATTTCCGGCAGACGAGCCCGGTGCGGCAGTACTTGTTATGCAAGGCGATGAAATTATTTTTGACAAAGGTTATGGTATAGCAGACCTTGAGAGCTGTACACCTATTGATGGAAATAGTTCTTTCTGCATTGCTTCAATTTCTAAACAGTTTACTGCAGTTGCTATCCTTCAGCTTGCGGAACAAGGCAAACTTTCACTAGAGGACAATATGACAAAATATTTCCCCGAATATAAGGCGGATTTTTATGAGAAAATTCAGATCAAACACCTCCTATCCCACTCCTCGGGCATACCAGACGCACGCGACAGAAGCGACAAACAGCGCAGTATTTTTGCAAATGAGGAGTATGTAATGCAATATCTACCCGACTTGAACTATATAAATTTCGAGCCCGGAACGGAGTACGAATATATCAATCCGACTTTTTTAATGCTTGGTGCAATTGTGGAAAAGGTTTCCGGAATGCCCTTTGTTGATTATGTAAATGAGAATATTTTCGCTCCTGCAGGAATGGAACATAGTCTCTACTTTGAACCTGATAAAGAGCACCTTATCCCAAATAAGGCTCGTGGATATAGACTTGAAGTTGTTGATAATATCTCTAAAGAAAATACTGAAAATGAAGGTGTAACCAACAGCAATAAAGAGTGGCGTGAGTATGACTACGGCGAGGAAACCTTTTTTGCAACCAAGGCTGACGGTGGCCTGTACACTTCAACTCATGAGTTTGTGATTTGGGAAAAAGCACTCCGCAACCATACGGTACTAGGGGAAGAAATTCAGAATGCCGCACATACTCCTCAAATAAAAATAAGCGGCAGCAAATACAGCAACTATCAAAATCGCCCAAATACCTGGTATGGATATGGCTGGTTCATCGAACCCGAAACGGACTCCACACCCTTAAAGATTTATCACACCGGCAGCAATGGCGGGTTTAAATCTATAGCAGCACGCTACCCGGAGAAAGAAATGCTTATTCTGCTCTTTTCTAACCGAGAAGACTTAGACTCCTACGCTACAATACAACCGATAGAGAGAGCCCTGGGGCTGTAGGCAACTAATACTCCACCTTGTCTTCTTGAGCCTTCCAGGATTCAAAAACCCGGAGGGCTTCTTTTTCTAACAAAACCTCGGTTTTAAGACGTCGATCTTCAGGTGTGAGTTCAAGTTCCTTATAGATAAAGGAGTCATCGAAGCCGGCATCGGCAGCGTCATGTTTATTGCCGGCATAATAGAGTTTATCGAGATGAGCCCAATAAATGGCTCCCAGGCACATCGGGCAGGGTTCGCAGGAGGAGTATATTTCGCACCCTTTTAGAATGAAAGTGTCGAGTGCCTTGCAGGCGGCACGAATTGCATTTACCTCAGCATGGGCTGTGGGATCATTTGATGCGGTCACACGGTTGCAACCCGTGGCGATTACTTCTCCATCCTTTACGATTACGGCACCGAAAGGACCTCCCCCGTTTTTAATATTTTCTGTGGCAAGGTCAATCGCAAGTCGCATGAATTTTTCCTCGGAACTTTTCATCAGCCTTCCATTTTCTTGGCATCAGCCACGAAGATCTCCACGCCCTTATCTGTCAAAGGATGGTTGAGAAGACCGAGGATAGCCTTGAGAGGACATGTGGCCACATCGGCACCTGCTTTTATACAGTCGATTATGTGCTGTGTATGGCGTATTGAAGCTGCGAGTACTTGTGTCTGATAGCCATAGTAGTTGAAAACATCTACAATTTCCTTTATAAGAGCAACTCCGTCACTCGAAATGTCATCCAGACGTCCTACAAAAGGAGAGACATAAGTGGCTCCTGCTTTTGCTGCAAGTAGTGCCTGTCCCACAGTAAAAACAAGGGTACAATTGGTCTTGACACCTTTTTCTGAGAAATACTTTACGGCACGAATGCCATCTTTTGTACAGGGGAGCTTTATGGTAATCTGAGGATGAAGTGCAGCAAGCTCTTCACCTTGACGGATCATATCGTCATACTCTGTACCGAATACTTCTGCGCTTACATCACCATCGACAATTTCACAAATCTGCTGATAATGTGCCTTGATGGCGGCATCGCCCTTTATACCCTCCTTTGCCATAAGAGAAGGGTTGGTAGTAACTCCGTCCAGGACTCCGAGTGCCTGAGCCTCTTTGATCTGCTCGAGATTGGCAGTGTCAATGAAAAATTTCATATCTGTAATTATAATTTGTTGTGAATGGGATTATTCTTCGTATGCAAACTTCTGAGCTGCGTCCATCACACGGAAGAAATTGGCTCTGGCAATCATTCTGATTTCGTGTTCTTTGTAGCCGCGTCTTCGAAGTTCTATTATTATGCGTTGTATTTTGCTGATATCCTCAAGACCTTTTGGACAAGTGTTTATACCGTCAAAATCACTGCCTATTCCTACATGTTTTACTCCTACCAGACTGACGACATGGTCAATGTGGTCTACGACTCTTTTATAAGATGGTTTTTTGACAGCATTCATATCTATGACGGACTTTTCAAGTTGCTTCTGGAGGTCAACATTAGACTTATCTTTCTGCCATGCTTTGTCGGCTGCATCAAAAACATCCTCAAGATCCCAGATCTCAGACGCTGCATACTCATTATCGAGGAAAGCAGGATAAAAATTGATCTGGATCACCCCACCCTTCTCTGCCAGCGCCACTATCATTTCGTCGCTCATATTGCGGGGATGAGAGGCAAGTGCACGACAGCAGGAGTGCGTAGCCACCACCGGTGCCTTTGAATATTTTAGAACATCCCAAAAGGAGTCATCGGAGATATGCGAAACGTCAATTAGCATTCCTAGACGGTTACACTCCCCAATTACCTCTTTTCCGAAGGGACTCACACCTCCCCAGCGTTTCTCCTTTGGAGCGCAGGAGTCACAAATCTCATTATTGCCTGCGTGGGTCAGGGTGAGATACCTTACACCCAGGCGGTAAAACATCCTGAGCATGGAGAGATCCTTCTGTATTGGATCACCGTTTTCCATACCCAGGAAAATAGAGATCAATCCGTTCTTTTTATTGCGTTTAGCCTGTGCAGGAGTGGTGGCAAAAGCTACCTTGTCGGGGTTCTGCTCAACGGCATCATAAACCCTGGATATAAGTTCAAAAGCCCTTCTGGTAGATTCGTCAGGAGAGAGAGAATTTGATGTATAGATCGCGAAAAAGGAGCCGTTAACCCCTCCCTTTTTCATTTTAGCAAAATCGACGTGTGTAACAGGAAACTTGCCGGGAGTATAGCCTTGCTGAACTGTCTGCCCGAAATCTGCGCCCTTCACAAGCATTAGCGGGGAGTCACAGTGGGAATCCAATAGGAATATCATAAAATCTCAACAATATTTTAAGGTTACATAAATAATGGTCAAATTTACAAATTATCGATAAATTGTGCAACTATTGGAGCAACGCTCCGTCTTATAGATAGAAAAGAGAGTGATGACACAAAAAGAGATCAAAAAATTTTACGACACTCACTACAGGCGGCTTTTCAACGCGAGTTTCAGAATAGTAGGCAACGGCGCTGACGCAGAAGAGATAATGCATGACACGCTACTTCGTTTTCTGCAAATGGAAAATCCTCCCGCTGAACCTGCCCAAGTTTCTGCCTGGCTTATACGCACCTGCATAAGAAGATCAATTGACAGATTGAGGGTTATCAAAAGGGAGCGCATTTTCAAAGATAGCTATGAAGAACCGGAAAGCCTTTCCGCCGACGAGAGTGCAGAGATAGCTTTTTCCACAAAGAAAGAGGTGAAACGTGTCAAAGAGGCTTTGGAAACGATGAAAGATCCTTATAGATTGGTATTGACACTCTCACTTTTCGAGGGAATGGATTATCAGGAGATTGCCCAGATCACAGGGCAGAAAGAGGTGACAATACGTTCCCAGGTAAGTAGAGGAAAGGCAACACTATTAAAAATATTGCAACAATGAAAGAATTAGACAACATCAGGAATATTCTTGACGATATGGAACCTGCAGAGGGCCATTTCGAAAGGTTTATGGAGAAAGCCAATCCCCCGAAGAGGATTGAATTCCGCAGAAATATTTCACGTAAAAGGATATTTTGGAAAGCGGTACTCTTCCCTGTTGCCGCGTCGATAATGCTTATTTTTGGCGCCAACTTGCTTATCAAGACTCTGAACGCAAACAAGGTGAGTTTCTCCGAGACTGTGGCTGCAATGGAAGATCCGCAGGAGATCTACAGCGCCTATATGGATGTAGTCAGAGAAAGTTACGAATATCTCTATTCTCTCACAGCTTACGATCCCGAGAATGGAGTTAGCGAACATTTCAACACTTTGGAGAGTATTACATTAGAATATGTCCCCCTTATGGAAGTCCTTCCTGAAGAGATGAGCGAAGAAGAAAAGGCAGAAGTACTCAGAGAATACTACAATAAAAGGGTGGAAAGTGTAATTGAACTTCGAAAATACGTTGCATCGATCGTGAATTGAGATATCCACAATTTATAACTGAATAATAATATGAACAATAAAAAACAACTAACTAAGATGAAACGTTTTATCCTAACATTTGCCGCAATGATGGGCTTTGTGCTTACAAGCGGCGCACAAACAGTAAAAAGTTTTGACTATCGCGATTTCCAAGGGCTGGACATCTCTCATTGGTTTGATGTAGAGGTCGTACAGGACAACAACTATTCTATTGTCATCACGATTAGTGACGATCTCGAGAAATACCTTTCAGTAAAGAATTCCAAAGGAACTCTTTATATAGGACTGGACAATCCCACCAAAAGAGTTTTAAGAAACGAGAACAAAATTGCAAAAGCAACGATCACAATGCCGGTACTCAACAAACTTACACTTTCCGGAGCATCCAAATTCAATACTGCTGATACATTTGATTGCGGAAATGAGAGATTTGTGATGAAACTTAGCGGCGCCAGTTTAGTCTATGGATTGAATGTCATTGCAAAGGATGCTCTTATTAATGTAAGCGGAGCATCCACCATCAGGGAGCTTAAAGGTGACTTTGTCGATGCCGACATAAAAGTATCCGGAGCCAGCAAAATCTATGCTAACCTCATGACTGATGACCTTGATATTGAGATTTCCGGCGCATCAAAAGCTGAAGTGGAGGGAGAATTTGAAAAGGTAGATCTTGAGTGCAGTGGTGCATCTAAAGCTATCCTTTCCGGTATCGTTGATGAGGTAGCTATCGAAGGGAGCGGCGTCTGCACTATAGTAGCAGACAAATTAACCGCCAAAGATGCAGAAATAGACCTATCAGGTGCATCTAAGGCAAGAATATACGTGACAGGGAGTCTTGATGTAGAGTGCTCCGGAGCATCTTCTTGTACCTACAGAACAGATAAGTCAATAAGCATCACATCAGAGATTAGTCGCGGATCCAGTCTCCGTCGAATTGACTAGTTAGATTCGGGGAATCCGCTGCCTTACTGCTTCGAAAAGCACTATGGCAGTAGCCACAGAAACATTGAGGGAACCGATCTTACCTGACATTGGAATCGCTGCCTGAACATTACAGAGCGAAAGTACGGAATCGGAAATACCCTTACCTTCTGAGCCCATAACGATTACGGTCGGCTGAGTGAAATCTACATCGTAGATGGAACCGCCGGCCTTTTCTGTTGCACCCACAACCTGAAAACCGGCATCAATCAGATAATACAATGGAATACGCAGGTTAGGAGTTCTGCTGACGGGCACTCTTAGGAGAGCTCCGGCTGATGTTTTAATAGCATCTGCATTTATAGCTGCTCCACCTTTGGCGGGAAGTATAACACCGCTTACTCCGGCACATTCCGCACTTCTTACTATCGCACCAAAATTGCGCACGTCACTCACTCCGTCCAGCATAAGAAATATGGGGTTGGGGGTCTCTGCAAGAGCCTTTTCGACAACATCCTCAAATGGCAGATAGTCAATTTGCGACATATAGCCGATAACACCCTGATGAGAGCCGCGATGTATTTTGTTCATCTTTTCACCCGGCACAAACTGAAAAGGAATCTCGTTTTGTTTTACCAGATCAAAGAGTGCCCTGAATCTATCGCCTTCAAGTCCCTGCTTGAATAGAATTTTTTCGAACTTTCTACCTGTTTTTATTGCTTCGTGCACAGGGTGCATACCGAAGAGATAGTGTTGCTTTTTTTCTTCCATTGTCTTAATCTATTGTTAGGGATGCCCATTCATCCATTTTGTTCTCAAGATTAATTTTGAGGTCATTATACTTGTGTGTGAGTTCCACTATATCATCCTCCGGAGAGGGTGATGAGAGGATTTTTTCAACTTCAGAGATCTCTTCTTCCAGAGATGATATTTCATTTTCCAGCCGTTGCTGGCGGTTTTTCATTTTGCGCTCCTCTCTCGAGAGGTATTTCTGTTCCTCGTATGTGGATGTTTTTTCCTTTTTAGGTTCGGGTGCAGCCTGGGAAGGGGGTTGCTTTTTGATTTCTATCTCCCTGAGCGAACTTATCTTCTTTCGATAGAGGAAATCATCCACTCCACCGAGGTGCTCCTTCACCTGTCCGTTGGCGAACTCATAGATCTTCTCCACCAATCCATCGAGGAAATCTCGGTCGTGCGACACTATAATCAGAGTCCCATCATACTTCTGCAGAGCTTGTTTTAGCACATCCTTTGAACGAAGGTCCATATGGTTGGTGGGCTCGTCTAGCGCCAGTAAATTGTAAGGGTGCAGAATGAGTTTCGCCATGGCCAACCGTGATCGTTCTCCTCCGCTTAGCACCGCTACCTTCTTATCTATATCTTCACCTCTGAAGAGGAAAGCACCAAGAATATCGCGCAGTCTGGTCCTTACCTCTCCCACTGCGACCTTATCCAAAGTACCGTAAACAGTATCTTTCTTATCGAGTAGATCCTCCTGGTTCTGTGCAAAATAGCCGGTCTTCACATTGTACCCAACCACCACTTCACCTTCGAAAGGCTGAAGCTGCCCTGTGAGCAGACGCATAACTGTGGTCTTTCCCTCTCCGTTTCGCCCCACAAAGGCCACCTTCTCCCCTCTTCTAATGGTCATATTAGCTCTACTTAACACAATCTTCTTCTTAGGTTTGGAATAGCCTATAGTGGCATCCTTGACCGAAAAAACTACATCCCCAGAACGCGGCGCAGACGGAAACCTGACGTTAATTGTGCTCAGATCTTCCTCATCTATCTCGATACGCTCGATTTTTTCCAATTGTTTGATTCTGGATTGTACCTGGTTGCTCTTTGTGGGTTTATAGCGAAATTTTTCAATGAACTCCTCCGTCTTCTCTATCATGCGCTGCTGGTTTTCATAGGCAGCACGTTGCTGGGCAATTCTCTCCTTGCGCAACTCCACAAATTGGGAGTAGGGTACTTTATAGTCATGGATTTTACCCAGCATTACCTCTACAGTGCGATTTGTGCAATTATCGAGAAACCTTCGGTCGTGGGATATCAGCACCATTGCGCCTGAAAAGCTCTTCAGATACTCTTCAAGCCACTGGATAGATTCGATGTCGAGGTGGTTAGTAGGCGCGTCCAACAACAGTATGTCGGGATTTTGCAAGAGGATTTTTGCCAACTCAATTCGCATGTTCCAGCCATGACTGAATGTGCTTGTCATTCTGTCGAGTTCACCTTGTCGAAAACCGAGTCCGATCAAGATTTTCTCTGCCTGCACACGGGGGGATTCCGGGGGATAGATCCTGAGTCGGTCGGTAATATCATTTAACTCGACTATCAATTTGTGGTACTCTTCCGATTCGTAGTCACTGCGGTTTGCCAGCTCGTGCGATATCCGGTCCATACGCATATTGAGCTCATTGTGCTCTGCAAATGCCGTCATAGCCTCGTCAATGACGCTTTTTCCGCGGGCATGCTTCATAATCTGGGGAAGATACCCTACCTTCCGATCAGAAGGCATCGAAACCTTTCCCGACGTAGGAGACTGGATGCCCATAATAAGTTTGAGAATGGTAGATTTGCCTGCTCCGTTCTTGCCGACAAGACCTATTTTCTCCTTGTCACTTATGTGAAAATTGATACTGTCCAGAAGAGTGAATCCTCCGTATGAAACAGTAAGATCGCTAATCGATATCACTCTTCACCTCCCGGGGCGTCTGCCGCAATTTCATCATCTTCAGATTTACCTGATCTGCATACCAATATACTCACCTCATAGAGACAATAGAGCGGAATTGCTACAAAAAAGAGCGTCACTGCATCTCCGGAAGGGGTTATCAGTGCGGCAAGAACTAGAAGTACCACAATAGCATGTTTGCGATATTTCTTCAAAAACTCTTTTGTGATGATTCCAAATCTTGAGAGCACAGCCGCAAGTGCCGGCATTTCAAATACAATCCCCATAATGAGAATCAAGGAAACAAACATCCCAATATAGGAGTTGAGCGATATCTGGTTGGGCACATCAGGTGACACCTGGTATGTACCCAGAAATCTCACAGTCAGCGGGAATACCAGCAGATAACCCACGGCAATGCCAACATAGAAAAGAATGCCCGCAAATCCAAATGCACGTCTTACAACCCTTTTTTCATTATCGTAGAGTGCCGGTCGCACAAATATCCATATCTGATAGAAGATAAATGGCATCGCAACTATCAATGCCACATAGAGTGAGACCCTGATATGAGTAAAAAACTGAGCTGCCATTTCGATATTGATCAGCTCGATCGAAAATTCCCCGGTAGGTCCCGAACCAAACAAGGCAAGCAGGGAATCCAGCCACCTGTATAGACAGAAATCCGATGTCAAAGGCGCAAATATGATATCGCCGAAAATCGTCTCCTTGAAAAAGAAGGCAACGATCATCAGAACCACAAGCACAGCGACTGCGCGAAAAAGTACTTTACGCAACTCGTCGAGATGCTCCCAAAAGGACATATTGCTGCTTCCCATCAGAAAACCGGTATGGAAGTATTATTTCTGCTCCTTACCTTTATCCTTGAGATCCTCGTCCACTCCTTTAACCTCATCTTCCACATCTTTCATTCCCTCTTTGAAGCTGCGGACACCTTTTCCAAGTCCCTTCATAAGCTCGGGAATCTTCTTGCCACCGAAAAGAAGAAGTACGATAAAGGCAATAATCAGTATTTCCTGCCAGCCGAATGATCCGAATAATAAAAAATTTCTCATTTTATTTGGGTGTTATATTATCTGTTACACTATTTAAGAGTGGCCAGGCGTGCCTGGAGTGTCTCTATTTTTGTGGTAGCGTCGGAGAGTTTTTTATGCTCAAGTGCTACAACCTTTTCGGGAGCATTTGCCACGAATGCTGCATTGCCGAGTTTGGCATTCACCCCTTTTATAAAACCTTCATAACGTATAATTTCAGCTACTATCTTTGCAATCTCTTCATCAAGGTCTACCTTATCTGCCAGGGGAGCAAAATATTCGATAGTTCCCACCATAAAGGATTGTCCTGCCGATGTGGTATCAAACTCCTCAACAACCTGTAAATCGGGTACATTTGCCATCTTGGAAATCACTGGAGTGATGATCGCAGGATAGAAGGTGCTCTTTACCTGCACTAAAAGGGGTTCTCTGGGAGAGATATTTTTTGACTGTCTGAGTGCCCTGATAGCCACAACTGTCTCGATAGCCTTATCAAAAGCAGAAATAAGAGCCTTGTCGTGACCGGCGGAAATAGGCATCTGCTGAAGCATAATGGTTTCACCTTTTTTACGATCCTCGATATTCTGCCAGAGTTCTTCGGTAATGAAGGGCATTACGGGATGAAGTATCTTGAGTAATGAGTCGAAATATGAGATAGTAGCGTCAAAAGTGGTCTTATCAATGTTTTCCTGTACGCCATCTACAAATGAAGGCTTGATAATCTCCAGATACCAGGAGCAAAAATCATCCCAGAAGAGTTTGTAAATAGTCATGACTGCGTCCGAAATACGGAACTTGTCAAAATCCTCATTAATACTGTCGATAGTTTTGTTAAGTTGCGACGCAAACCAGGAGACTGCAAGGCGGTTGACATCACTTTGAGGCATAGTATAACTCACCTTCCAGCCTTTAACCAGACGATAAGCATTCCAGATCTTATTGCTGAAATTACGACCTTGTTCCACCTGACTTTCGTCAAAGAGGATGTCATTGCCGGCAGATGTACAGAGAAGCATTCCCAGACGTACGCCGTCTGCTCCATACTCCTTCATCAATTTTATGGGATCGGGAGAGTTGCCAAGCTGTTTTGACATTTTGCGGCCCTGTTTGTCGCGCACTATACCCGTCAGATAGACATTTCGGAACGGTATATCCTGACAAAACTCCTCTCCTGCCATAATCATCCTCGCCACCCAGAAAAAGAGAATTTCCGGAGCAGTCACGAGATCATTTGTGGGATAGTAATATGCGAGGTCGGCATTGGGCGCTTTATCAGGAAAACCCGGCTTTGAAGGGTCAAATACCGATATCGGCCAGAGCCAGGATGAGAACCATGTATCTAGTACATCTTCGTCCTGAACCAAATCTTCCGCCTTTATGGAAGGATTAATCTTACGGGCAGCTTCAAGAGCTTCTTCAAATGTAGATTCTACTACAAATTCCCCATTTGGAAGATAATAAGCAGGAATTTGTTGGCCCCACCACAACTGTCGTGAAATACACCAGTCACGAACATTTTCCATCCAGTGACGATATGTATTTTTGAATTTGTCGGGTATAAGCCTTACCGAGTCATCTTCTACCACTTGCAATGCATCTTGTGCCAGATCCTCCATCTTAAGGAACCACTGCATGGAGAGTTTAGGCTCGATAACAGCATCTGTGCGCTCCGAATGACCTACTTGAGACTTGTAGTCCTCTACCTTTTCCAGAAGTCCTGCCTCTTCGAGCATCTTCACTATCTTTTTACGAGCGACAAACCTATCTTCTCCAACTAAGATCAGAGCCTTTTCGTTGAGTGTTCCGTCATCATTGATAATATCTATCACGGGAAGTTTGTGGCGCAGCCCTATTTCGTAGTCATTGATGTCATGAGCGGGAGTGATTTTGAGACATCCGGTGCCGAGGTCCATTGTCACATAATCATCCTCTATTATGGGAATCTCTTTGTCGATAAGTGGAATAATGACATTTTTACCCCGCAGGTGAAAATATCTTTCATCCTCAGGATTGACGCAGACCGCTACGTCAGCCATAATGGTTTCAGGGCGTGTTGTGGCAATTGTGACATAATCACATTCTCCTCCGGCAACGCCACCTGCTATTTTATATCTCAAATAATAGAACTTGGAATCAGTCTCTTTGTGGATTACCTCTTCATCACTAACTGCAGTCAGGCCTTCCGGGTCCCAGTTAACCATACGAACTCCACGATAGATTAGTCCTTTTTTGTAGAAATAGACAAATGTATTGATTACAGCCTCACTCAAATGGGGGTCCATCGTAAATCTGGTGCGGTCCCAGTCACAGGATGCACCTAGCTTTTTAAGCTGCTCGAGTATGATGCCACCATGTTTATCTCTCCATTCCCATGCGTGTTTTAGAAACTCCTCACGCGTCAGGTCTGATTTTTCGATACCGGCGGCTCTTAGTTTTTCCACTACTTTTGCCTCGGTTGCAATGGAAGCATGGTCTGTACCCGGAACCCAGCAGGCATTGTAGCCGGTCATTCTGGCACGACGCACCAAGACATCCTGAAGCGTATTATTGAGCATATGTCCCATATGTAGCACACCTGTCACATTAGGTGGAGGAATCACAATGGTATATGGTTCACGTTCATCAGGTACCGAATGAAAAAATCCATTCTCAAGCCAGTAGGAATACCACTTATCTTCCGTCAGGGAAGGATCGTATTTGTTGGGGAGTTCCATCTGTATAAAATCTTGCTTTATTATTGTCAATTATTTAAACTGCAAAAATAAACAATTTCGGTAAATTATCCCTAATTGTGTAACAACAGCTCGCAGAGTTCAGTATAAAGACGTTGCACGGGAAGTCCCATTACATTATAGTAGATCCGCTGATGGAGGTAATTCCTATATGGC
>JAAZEZ010000021.1 GCA_012511975.1 Bacteroidales bacterium
ATATAAGAAAGGTCTATATGGGTCTGGATCTAAAGGAGGGTTCATTTCTCGATTTTCGATCTCTAAGAAGTTATACCGATAAGCTCTCATATTTCACATTGAATTTCTATTTAGCAGGTGAAACAAAAGGCACCGTAAGTAATTTAATCACACATTCTCTGAAAGTACAATCCAAATCAAGACAAACATTACTCGATTTCTCCGCTCACCTTTCCGGTCTGCCGAACACTAACGAGACGATGGCTACTTTCGACATTAAGAGATGCTACACTACCACTTCCGATATTGCCGACATAGTTGAGTCAGTTACCGATACCCCAATTAACAAAAAAGCAATCAGCTCTTTCGCAAGTGGCGAAAGAATCTACTTCGACGGCAGTCTCAACGGCTTCTTTGAAGACTTTGTGGCATTCGGCGAACTCGGATCTGAGGATATGGGAAATTTTAAGGTTGATATTATATGCCGTAATGAAAGAAGAGTAGGATACGAACTCATAGGATTTATCAAGAGCAAATCATTTGATCTTGGGCGTCTTCTGAACAATTCACTTCTAGGCGATTTTACCTGCGATGCCACTATTTCGGCCATGCTCGGTAATGAATCGAGCATAGACATCGAAAATATAAGCATAAGTGAACTCGGATTCAATAATTACAACTACAGCAATATACTGGCTGCGGGGAGACTTGCCGATAAGGAATTTGACGGACGCGTGATATGCAGCGACCCCAATCTCAACTTCATGTTTCATGGACTCTTCGCCCTCTCGGGCAAAAGCAGCAATTCTCTCTACAAGTTTAACCTGGCACTGGGTCACGCCGACCTTCACGCACTCAATTTCGATAAGAGAGAAATCTCGAGACTTAAGCTCCTGGCCGATGCCGACTTCACTAAAACCACATCCGGAGATCTCTTCGGGGATATTCTTGTTAAAAATTTTGTCTGCTCTCTGGGAGACGACAACTATGATGTCGGCAACATCCACCTGCGCTCCAATTCATATAAGAACAACTATACACTCCAACTTCAATCTTCATTTGCCCGGGCTGATTACGCAGGTACCGCTCCAATCTCCTCGTTTATATCCGACCTGCTTAAACTTACTGCCGGGCACCATCTGAGCCATTTATTTGAGACTAAGGAGACTGAAGAACTTCCCGACATACAAGAGAATTACTGTTTTAGAGTTCAGACTTACGATATGCGACCCGTCTGCAGTTTTCTTATGCCGGGCCTCTATGTGGAAGACAGAACTAACATAAACGTCAGGATGACAAGTGACGACAAGGTAAAAATCAATATTAACTCCCCTTTGTTGGCTTACAAACACAATTATATCAGAGATCTTGACTTGACTCTGGACAACAGAGATAGCATGATCACCACAATCTTCAGGTCCGGAATGCTGCAATCCGGCAATATAAAAGGTTATGATGCAGTCATCAAGGCACTGATAAAGGATAATTCAGTAGAAATAAATCTTGGATTTGATAACGGGAAAGAAGCAGCCACTTACGCCAACCTGAATGCCAGCGTATCCTTCCCTGAACCCAAAGAGATGGGATTGAATATTCTTGCCGACTTTTATCCCTCGAATATTGTTATAAATGGAGAAAACTGGTCCCTGAACCCATCTTCAATAGAATATAGAGAAAAGGATATATCAGTTGCAGGCTTCGGCCTCTCCAACGGAGACCAGACGATCCGTTTTGACGGCAGACTCTCGGAAAGTCCTGAAGACACACTGACAGTAAGATTAAACCGTTTTGATGCATCTGTGGCCAATCCACTTCTGGAAATGCCGCTCGACATAAAAGGATTTCTGACCGGCAAAGCGGAATTTTTCGGCCCCTTTTCTGACAACAAGGGCCTTTTGCTCAATATTGATGGAGAAAAAATTTCAATCGCAGGAGACCAACTTGGAGACCTAGGTATCCATACTCAATGGAATGAGGTAGGTAAATGTTTTGATTTCCAGGTTAACAACAAGAAAAACGAATTAACCCCTCTCTATCTTGCCGGATCTTATTATCCTGACAAAAAGAGTGTCGAAGGTAACTTGTCATTGGACAAATTCTCCCTCATCTGCCTAAATCCTTTAGTAGAAGGGTTAATATCGGATGTCAGTGGAAACATTTCCGCGAATATCGGCATATCGGGGACACTGGACAAATTGGCCCTAAACTGTAGCAACGGACATTTTGACGACTTTAATTTTATACTGGACTACACAAAGGTACCATATACCGTAAACGGGCCTTTCAGCGTAAGCGAAAAAGGAGTATTCTTTGAAAAAGCAATTGTAACAGACAGATACGGCCATGAAGGAACCCTTTCCGGAGGATTGCATTATGACCACTTCAAAGATATGCGTCTTAATGCCAGATTAAATGCAGAACACCTCCACGGCCTCAACACCACTGCTGCGGACAACGAATTGTACTACGGAAGGGCATTCGCTACCGGTACAGTCCGAATAAGCGGACCGTTCAGAAAACTTCTGCTGGATATGAACATCACCACAGGACGTAATTCCACTGTACATATTCCATTGAGCTCCTCCTCGAGCAGTCACACTTCACTGCTGACTTTTGTGGACAACACCACAGTCAAGTCTTTGTCTGCCTATGACTCCTTGCAGGTGATGAATACCGCCGCCGAAAAGAGGGGCGGATACGAATTTGCAGTCAGAATGCGCGTCAATGCTACTCCTGACGCCGAAGTCCATCTCGAGATAAACAAAGCGCTTGGTGATGTCCTGAAAACCCGCGGTTCAGGACAACTGGTTATTAACACCAACACCGCTACAAACCTATTTGATATAAAAGGCAACTATAATATTGATGAAGGCAGTTACAAGTTCGTGATGATGGGACTCGCATCCCGTGACTTCATCATCAATCCTGGCGGCACCATCAATTTTACGGGAGACGTAATGAAGTCAGACCTCAATCTCGAGGCCATATACCGTACAAAAGCTTCAATAGGTACCCTGATAGCTGATACTACATCCATTAGCACCAGACGCACAGTGGACTGCGGTATTGGAATCACCGGTAAACTGGCCAATCCGGAACTCAGCTTCTCTATAGACATTCCGGATCTGGATCCCACCGTAAAAGGACGCGTAGAGAGTGCACTGAGCACTGAAGATAAACGTTTAAAACAGTTGCTCACTCTGCTCCTCTCCGGAAGTTTCATTCCTGACGAACAATCAGGGATTGTCAACAATACTACTGTACTTTACTCCAACGCTTCCGAGATTATGGCCAACCAACTCAATAATGTCTTCCGTCAACTCAACATTCCTCTCGACCTTGGATTTAATTACCAGCCCGGAGAGAAAGGACGCGACATTTTTGATGTGGCAGTTTCAACTCAGTTGTTTAACAACCGAGTCAACATAAACGGAAATATTGGTAACAGGCAATATATGACCTCCAACCAGAGCGATTTGGTTGGTGACGGTGATGTAGAAATAAAAATCGATCGTACCGGCAAGGTGCGTCTTACTCTCTTTTCCCATTCGGCAGACCAATACAGTAATTACCTCGACCAGCTACAGCGTAATGGAGTAGGTATCTCTTATCAGGAAGAATTTGATGACTTCAGAGAACTCTTCAGAAAGATTTTCTGGAGCAGAAGACGCCGCGAGGAGTACGCCGCTCAACAGACAAGAGTTCTTGAATCACGGCGAATGGATCCCCTGCAACGAATGGAGGAACAAAAATCAGAGCAAACGCAGGGAACCACCACCAGGTGACACCTCAAGTAGTGCCTCCCGTCCTAATACAAGCGAATAATTGGGTTGTTCGTGGCCGCATGGAAACCCGAAAAGTACCGGACAATCAAGACGATCGGTATGCTCCCTTATGAGGGTATAAACATCCTTTTCCCACTTATCACTATCAGCCGTATCGGTAAACTGACCTATAATAATACCTTTGAGACGATCTAACATGCCGGCACAACGCATTGTAAGCAACATTCTGTCTACCGTATGCATCTTCTCATCAATATCCTCGATAAAGAGAATGGAGTCTTCATAGAAGAGATTTTGAATAGGAGTGCCTATAGTACTGGCGAATAGGCATAGATTGCCTCCAACCAGCCTGCCTCTGCACTTTCCTGACTTACTGAATGGGTGCAGTGCGATGGAATAGTGCATTTTTCGGCCGAAAAGTGCATCATAAAGTGAATCAAATGTCTCCTGCGGTGCATCTCCAAAGGTACTGGGCATTGCTCCGAGTATCGATTCTATTCCCAATGAGCTCAATGCATTATGGAAAATAGTTATATCACTGAAGCCCACTAACCATTTCGGATGTTTCCTAAAAAGATTTAGATCCAGGTGAGTAAGAGTGCGCATTGAACCATATCCGCCACGGAAGGAGATTATCGCTTTGACCTCCTCATCGAGGAGCATTTCGCGAATATCTTCAGCTCTAAGAGCATCTTCTCCGGCAAAGTCGCCCGGAAGTGATTCATACAAGTATTTCCCTTTTTTAACTTTCAGTCCCCAGGAATTGAATACGGAACTCCATTTCTCTTCGTATTCAGGTGTGAGTTGAGATTGTGAAATGGCAGATGCCATTGCTACGAGTCCTATTGTATCGCCCGGTTTTAGATATGGGGGTCTGATAAACTGTCGCATCTGATCTGTAAATTATTATTTGTTATCGCGTTTTCTCTTCGGATATGCAATACGCGCGTGATATGTTTGTTTAATTTGTCGCTTAAAAGACTCTTTTACCATATTAATTTCCTTGAGCGAAATGTCGGCACGAACAAGCTGTTGGTCAGAGAGCCGTGAGCCTAGAATCTCTTCAACAAGTTCGGAAATACTCTCGTCGGTATATTTCTTGAGTGAACGCGAGGCGGCCTCAACAGCATCCGCCATCATCACTATAACCTGTTCTTTAGTGGTAGGGAGCATTCCCCTATATGTGAAGGGTGCCGTATTCGCAGGATCTCCCCCATTATTACAGTATACATTGTAAAAATAGAGGGTCACCGATTGTCCGTGATGGGAGCGTATAAAATCTTTTATCACATCCGGAAGATGAAATTTGCGGGCGAGAGCCAGCCCGTCATCTACGTGGCGAATTATATCGGCAGCGCTCTCCTCAGGAGTAAGTCCTTTGTGATAACTATCCTGTCCGCTACCGGGGTTTGTGTTCTCTACAAAACAGGCGGGATTCTCAATTTTTCCCACATCATGATACATCGCACCTGCTCTTGCAAGCATTGCATTGGCTCCAATTTCTCTTGCAGCTATTTCTGACATATTTGCCACCACCAGAGAGTGCTGAAAAGTGCCCGGTGCCCTATGCGATAGCTCCTGAAGCAGTTCGTTGCTACTGTCTGTCAGATCAAAGAGACGAGAGTATGAGGTAAATGAAAATATTCTCTCAAATAAGAATACAAACGGATTGAGAACAACGCACAATACTGCATTGATAGCGATGAAAGTCACAGTATAGCTCTTCCAGATCATTGCAGCATCATCCGTCAAAAGACGGAACGAAAGCAACAGTGCCATCATTCCTACAAAAATAAAGATTGCATTGAGAAACAATTTCCATCCTCTGTTGAAATAGGTATACGTGAGCAGTCCGATACTGCCCGCTACCAGATTGATGCCGAAAAGTTCTATGCCATTTTCTGCAATCAGTAAGAGTGGCAAAAGGGAAATGACATAGACGGGGAAGATGACTTCATTTTTGAAAAATGAGGCAGCAATAAGAGCAAATGCAGCAAACGGCACCAGATAAATAAGATTGGCTCCCAAACGATGGACCAAAGCTGTGGCGGCAAATGATAAAAAC
>JAAZEZ010000022.1 GCA_012511975.1 Bacteroidales bacterium
CATCCATATTCTCCTACAATTTGATGCCCATAAAACTCATAAAGGCAATGCCCATAAGACCTGTGATTATAAAAGAGATACCCAGACCCTTTAGAGGCTTAGGAACATTTGAGTAAGCCAGTTTCTCCCTTATTGCAGCGATAGCCACAATAGCGATGAACCAGCCGAATCCTGAACCAAAAGCAAAAGATATTGACTCACCGAGATCTGCATAACCCCTCTCCTGCATAAATAGCGAACCACCGAGGATTGCGCAATTTACTGCAATCAGAGGGAGGAAAATACCGAGTGAAGAGTAGAGAGCGGGGCTGAATTTTTCGACCACCATCTCTACAATCTGCACTATAGAAGCAATAACCGCAATAAATACGATATAACTTAGAAAACTGAGATCGAGTGAGGCATACTCGGGATTTAGCCATACAAGAGCACCCGGTGCGAGCAGATACTCGTTAAGCAGATAGTTTATCGGAAGAGTCACAAGCTGCACAAATATTACAGCCAGACCAAGGCCGGTAGCCGTCTTTACACTCTTGGAGACAGCAAGGTAAGAACACATTCCAAGGAAGAATGCGAACACCATATTTTCTACAAAAACCGACTTGACAAATATATTGATGTATTCCATAATATTCCTCCTTTATTCTTTATTGTTCTTCTTGTAATTCTTTCTGAACTGCTCTCTGGGCCCAGATAATGCAACCTACGATGATTAGTGCCATTGGAGGGAGAATTATCAAACCATTGTTTTCATAAAAACCCCCATTAGCTATATACCAGCTCTGAGGGATAATTTGTAAGCCAAAGAGGGTGCCGGAACCGAAGAGTTCACGTATAAATGCAATGACAACGAGAACCATACCATAACCCATGCCATTGGCAAGACCGTCAACAAGTGAAGGAAATGGTTTGTTGCCAAGTGCAAAGGCTTCAATGCGTCCCATAATGATACAGTTGGTAATAATCAGGCCTATATAGACCGAAAGCTGTTTACTAACATCGTATGCGTAAGCCTTCAAAAACTGGTCAATCAAAATTACAAACAGTGCCACAATTACGAGTTGTATGATTATCCTGACGCGGTTTGGAATAGTATTACGGATTGAGGATACCAGCATACTGGAAAAGCCGGTAACAACTGTCACTGAAAGTGCCATTACACAGGCACCTTTCAACTGGACTGTCACCGCTAGAGCGGAACAGACACCCAGTACAAGTACTGTAATCGGATTGGCCTTAAAAAAGGGATTTTTTAATATACTCTTATCCATAATAATTCTTATTTAGTGTATTGTTCGTGGCTTTCATGATTCAAGCTGTCTTTTTTGCAAACGCAACCTTCACCAGCACATGGCTCCTTACCATTTTGGTCATGATTGTGTTCTTCACCGCAACATTCTTCTCCACAGCAGTCATCGGAACCGATTGCAGCACGTTTAATGTTGAAATAGGCTTGATATTCATTAAGCCACATTGCGATGGCCTGCTCGAGAGACTGGCTGGTAATAGTACCGCCAGAGATGGCGTCAACTCCGTTGGGATTGTCAGCCTGCCCGCCACCCTTTACAATCGAGATTGACTTAAATTCACCCTCTTTGGAGAGTTTTTTGCCTACAAACTGGTTGTAGAAAGGTGCATGTGCAATCTCTGCACCCAGGCCGGGGGTTTCTCCCTTATGGTCGAATACTGCTCCGTAAATGGTTTCAAAGTCATCCTCTATTGCAATATAACCCCACACCGGACCCCATAGACCTGCTCCGTAACAGGGAACGATATTGAGGACCTTCTCATCGATTGTGCAAACAAACACAGGTAGCTGTAACTGCTCACGCAAAGCCTGGGCAGTTTCGGGCGTCTTGGCTGCAACAATCTTTTTGATAATATTGTACTGTGACTGAAGGTCAATTTCAAATGCCTCTCCCTCGATAACATTGCCCTCATAGTCGAGCACAAAGTCATTGGTCATATGCTCCGAATAGAGAGCTTTGATATATTCACTCTTGTTATTCTGTGCAGATGCATCATCACCAAGTCTTGCAGCACGTAGAAGAGATTGCATTTTCTCCAATGCTATGTTTTCTTGCTGTTTCGGCTTAAGTGCCGTCGATACAAAGGCAAGAACACCTGCCACTAATACCACCAGAATAGTGGTATAGATGATCGTGTAGATATTGCTGTTAGTATTCAGTTTCATAGTCTATACTGTTTTTGCCCTTTTTAATCTGCGTTTTATATTCCTGCCGACTACTATATGGTCGATCAAGGGTGCAAAAGTGTTCATCAGGAGGATAGCAAGCATCATTCCCTCAGGATATCCGGGATTGAAGATTCTGATGATCACTGCAAGCACTCCGATGAGGAAACCGTAGATCCACTTACCGGACTCGGTTTGTGCCGAAGTAACAGGGTCTGTAGCCATAAATACAGCACCGAATGCAAAACCGCCCATGATCAGATGATACCAGGCGGGGATGGCCATCGCACAATCAGCGGAGGGAGCCGCAAGGTTAGCAATTAGGCCCATTACCAGGCCACCGGCAACAGTTGAGAGCATTATCTTCCAACTGCCGATTCCGGTATAGATTAAGATAGCTGCACCCAACAGTATTGCTAGAGTGGAAGTTTCACCGACCGAACCCGGGATGAAACCGAAAAACATATCACTTACCGAATAGTGTAGAGAGGAAAGTCCCTCAGAAGTCTGGGCCAACGGAGTCGCACCGGAAAATCCGTCTACTCCGGCAACCCATACCTCATCACCTGATATATGGCTGGGGTATGCGAAGAAGAGGAATGCTCTGGCCAGCAAAGCGGGATTCCAAACATTCATACCTGTACCGCCGAAAATCTCCTTACCTATGATAACAGCGAAAGCCACTGCAAGGGTCAACATCCACAAAGGAGTAGTAACAGGTATGATGAGGGGAATGATGAGTCCTGTTACCAGGTAACCTTCATTAACCTCGTGGCCTCTTAGCTGTGCCGAGGCAAATTCGATACCCAAACCAACAATGTAGGAAACGAGATAGAGTGGTAAAATCTTAAGGAATCCAAACCAAACCATCTCCCAAAACTCCATACCTGCATTGGCTGCAAGATTGTGTTGATAGCCGATATTATAGATGCCGAAAAGCAGAGAGGGTACAAGTGCAATCATGACCACTGTCATAACGCGCTTAAGATCCACACTATCCCTCACATGTACTCCCTTTTTTGTCACTGTGTCGGGAACAAAGAGAAAACTCTCAAATGCTTCGAAGGTCGAGTGGAGAAATGATAGTTTACCCCCCTTACTAAAGGTCGGCTTGATCTTATCTGTCAATTTTCTAAGTTTGCTCATGCTATACCTCCTCTTTATGACATCTCTTTAATCATGAGTTCAATACCCTCGGAAACTATAGACTGGATCTCAATTTTAGAAGGACATACAAACTCACAGAGAGCGACATCCTCTTCGATAATCTCGTAAATGCCGAAGTTTTCCATCTTATCTATGTTACCGGCAAGGATAGCCTTGAATAGATAGACAGGGTATATATCCATAGGAAGCACCTTACCATAGACATCGGAGAGCACAAATGCCCTCTCTCCGCCATTGGTATTGGTGTCCATATTGTATTTCTTTCGTGGCGTTAGCCGCGAAAAGTAAGTACGCGAAGAACTGAACTTTTTCAGACGGAAAGGTTTTGCCCAACCGAACATCTCATGATAGTCACCCTCGGGGAGGGCGGTCACAAGATTGTCGTAAAACCCAAGAAAACCTTCTCTACCTACAGTTTTACCTGATAGCAAATCACCGCTTATAATTCGGATATTGCCATGGGCAAAATTGAAAAGGTCGGAGATTTGCTCCATAGCAATGCCTGCGCAACACCTAACGTAGGAAGGGTTTACAACAGCGGGACCTGCAACTGCAATGATGCGGCTTGTGTCATACAAACACTTAAGGAATAGTTTACCGATGGCCGCAACCAAAAAAAGGTCTACTGTCCAAACGGTTTCTCCCTTGGAGATTGGACTAATGTGATTGATCTGTACTCCTACATTACCTGCCGGATGCGGACCGCTGAAGTAGTGACAGATGACACCTTCAAACTTGTGGAAATTGCCGGAAATGTAGTTACGTGCATTAAGCGAGAGATGAACACCGCCTTCTGTAAGCTTACCCAAGACCGTAAGACCGGTCTGGAGAGCCTCAAATTCCTCCTCAAGCACATACTCCAACTCAGCAGCAAGTGGTGCTGTGGCCATTGCAGAGATGAAGATGGCTTTTGGAGTGACAGAAGGATCGGCGATAGTGCCGTAAGGTCTCTGTTTGATGCAAGGCCAGAGACCGCTCTCAAGGAGGGCTTTTATGACATTCTCCCTGTCGAGGAAAAATCCTGTCGGTACATTAAACTTCACAGCCGCACCTGAGTTGTCGGATTTAATCCTTACCTCAAGCAATTTGCGTTTTTCTCCGCGGACAATCGCATCAACTGTGCCACTTACCGGAGATGTGAAGAGAATGTCAGGATTCTTCTTGTCTGCAAAGACCGGTGTACCTGCTTTAACAACATCACCCTCTTTTATCAACATTCTTGGAATGAGATTCCTAAAATCCGTAGGCTTCAGGGCGACAATATCAGGAACAACTGTCATGGAAATTTTGCGAAGGGCTGCTCCTTTTACGGGTAAATCCAGGCCCTTTTTCAATATAATTTGTTCTGACATTATTTATTTCATCTTATTGATTTAATATTTAAGTATTTACACGATTGGCGGCAAAGGTATACATAAAAAACGAGATTTTATCCTTTGAAATGCAATTTCTCGGGCTTATTTTTGCATAATTATCGGTTAATTATGAAAGGGCAGACAGAACAGATTTTTAAAGAGTTGAATCCAGCGCAGAAAGAGGCAGTAATCCACATAGAGGGACCTTCACTCATCGTTGCCGGTGCAGGATCCGGTAAAACAAGGGTTCTTACCTGTAGAATAGCCAATATTCTTGCTCAGGGTCACAACCCTTATCGGGTGCTTGCGTTGACATTCACCAAAAAGGCTGCCGGCGAAATGAAGGAAAGAATAGCATCCATTGTGGGCGAAAGAAGCGCCAGAAGACTCTGGATGGGAACTTTTCACGCTATCTTCATAAGGTTCCTCCGAGATTACTCGCAGGAACTTAGTTATCCACGCGAATTTTCCATATATGATCAAAGTGACTCCAGAAATGCTATAAAACAGTGCATCAAGGAACTTCAACTGGATGACAAAATCTACAAGCCGGCTCAGATCCAATCCAGAATTTCACTTGCCAAAAACAACCTCATCACGGTAAGTGGTTATTATGCAGATGCTGCCCTTATGGAATCCGATGCTGCCTCCAGAAGAGGTCGCATCGCCGACATTTACGCTTTGTATGTCAAAAAGTGCAAAACTGCAGGAGCAATGGATTTTGACGACTTTCTCCTAAATACCAACATCCTGCTAAAAAATTTTCCCGATGCGAGGGAGGCGATTTCAGCAAAATTCGATTACATTTTGGTGGACGAGTATCAAGACACCAACCACGCCCAATACATCATACTCAAAAAACTGGCAGAGCCCCACAGAAATATCTGCGTCGTTGGAGACGATTCACAAAGTATCTACGGATTCCGCGGAGCGAGAATTGAAAACATACTCAAGTTCAAAATGGACTATCCCGATGCAGCAGAATACAAACTCGAACAAAACTATCGTTCCACACGTACCATCGTCAGAGCAGCTAACAGTGTAATTAGAAATAACAGCAACCGTCTCAATAAAGAGTGCTTTTCGGATGGAAAAGAAGGGGAAAAGATCGGGGTCATAAAGGCATTTACAGAGCAGGAAGAAGCCTACCTTACTGCATCATCTATCGTCGGGCGCATATTTACCGACAAGGCTCAGTACGGTGACTTCGCTATCCTTTATCGCACAAATGCCCAGTCCAGGGTACTGGAGGAGGCTCTCCGCAAGAGAAATCTCCCCTACCGAATCTATTCCGGCCAATCATTCTATGATCGTATGGAAGTAAAGGATATGATGGCATATTTTCGTCTGACAGTTAATCCTCGCGACGACGAGGCCTTTCGCAGAATCATCAACGTACCTGCCCGCAGCATTGGAAACACCTCTCTCAGTCGCCTCTCCTCTGCCGCGACAGCAGCCGGCTGTTCGCTCTACGAGGCTATGTTCCTTCCTCCGGAAAAACTTCTCGAAGTCGGACTCAAACCGGCAGCTGTAAATAAATTCCGCAGCTTCGCAACTATCATAGAGCCTATCCATCAGGGTTGGAGCACCAAAGACGCCTTTACCATAGCGCAGCGTATTGGAAATGATTCCGGCTACCTGACTTCACTCAAAAATGACAATTCTCCTGAAGGTATATCCAGATTTGAGAATATTGAGGAGCTTTTTAACAGCATCAAGAGCTTTGTGGAAGAGGAAAAGGAGACAAGAGCAATGGAGAGCGACTTACCGGAGGAGGAGATAATAATCACTCTGAACGACTATATTGAAAACATTTCACTTATGTCGGAGATCGATCGCGAGGATGAGGAGATGGAGGATTCGGAAGTTGCAAACAAGATTACCCTGATGACAGTGCATTCATCCAAGGGATTAGAATTTCCTTATGTATATATAGCAGGTATGGAGGAGAACCTCTTCCCCTCTTCAGGGTTGAACGGCGGAGCGATCGATATTGAAGAAGAGCGACGACTCTTCTATGTGGCCTTGACAAGAGCTAAGAAGTGTGCTACTGTCAGTTTTGCACGCAACAGGATGCGCTGGGGCCAGCAGGAGAGCAATCCTGTCAGCCGATTTGTCAGGGAAATTGAGAGTAGTTGTCTTGATAAACCAGTAGACGATCAGCAACGGATACCCTATACCGGAGAAGCGTTTGCTACTACCTACGACATAGAGGGCAGCAAACGCAGAAGTGAGGCTGGCACCTCTCCTATTTTGCGCAGATATGAATTATCAAAAACTTTCGCCCGCGAAAGCAAACATACGCCTTCTGCCGGATTTCAGCCCTCAGCTATCTATGACCTAAAGGTCGGTCAGCGGGTTGAGCACGCCACTTTCGGCTTCGGTACCATCATCTCCTTTGATGGCAAGGATGCCAATGCAAAAGCCATTGTAAAGTTTGATAACTCAGGAGAGAAGACCCTTTTGCTTAAATTCGCTAAACTTCGAATAGTTTAAGCTTTTTTTGCTGAAATTCGTCAAACATTCGGTAAGGTTTTTTACGTTTGGCACACACATTGCATCTTATTAATTCGAAGTTTTTCATAGTTTAAGTTTAGGTTAAGTAATGCGGCTTGTTTCTCATCTGACGGAAGCGAGCCGCATGAATTTTATACCCTCTTCAAACTACTCTGACATATTTTACTTAATTTTGAGATTCAACAGAGACATTATTCATCATGAATTTCAGAATATCCATCAGGCAAATTGTATTTTCGTCAATTCTCGCAATTTCCGCATCTTTAACTCTTGCGGCACAGACGAAAGGCATCTTTTCCATCGTCACTTGCCCTGCCGAAAACACTTCCAGAGCCATGAATATAAGCTGGGGGACAGACACTACCATCACGAAGTGTACTATAGAATATACTCTTGCACGAGATACTCAGTGGAAAAAATCTCGCACAATGGAGGGCTCAAGTCATCTCTGCACGGTCTTTGACCAAGTCTATTCCAAAAAGGCTGACGGTACCGACTTTTATGAAGATGCAGTTTTCCTCAAGTATGAAGCAGCCCTCAAAGACCTGAAGCCCCGTCGCGAATACCAATATCGCATTGTCAGTGAGCGGTGCACCAGCGAAACGTATAGATTCAGAACTTCGGGCCGGAACCGCTGGAGCGCCTGTATCATTTCTGACTATCATGTCTATCCGCCGCTTCGTGATCGTCTTGACAACGCAATGGCAATGATGGATATAGTGTATGAATATGACCCCGAATTTGACTGGGTACTCCACCTCGGAGACATAACAGCCTGGGGAGGCAGCTACTCTTTCTGGCAAGAGATGTATAAAGAAAAATATTTCAAAAAGTACATGTGGGCAGGAGTCAACGGCAACCACGACAATATGTCACGCGGCTATATCAAGAACACGAACGAATATTTTAAAGAGGCCAATTTCTATCCACGTAACGGTTATAAAGGAGAAGAGGGAGTCTGCTACTGGTTTTACTGGGGTGATGCACTCTTCATAATGCTAAATAACGAAAGTATGAAGGATGAAGAGGGTCTCAACGCCGCTCAGGAATGGGTAAAAGAAGTGGTCAAAAACAATCCTGCCAGATACCGTGTGGTTTGCGAACATTATCAGTGGTTTTTCGGTGACAGCGGTAAAACATCGCAATATGGCAGGTGGAGTAACCTGTTTGACGAACTTGGCATAGACCTCGCTCTGGCAGGCAATAACCATATTTATGTGCGTACCAATGCTCTTTATCAGGGCAAAGAGAGTGACGGTAGTAAAGGTACTGTATATATCCAGGCTCCATCCTCCGACAATGAGCGTGGTGTTTCCACTCCCAACCCAATAACAGAAAATCTTGATAAAATCCGTTTCCGCTGGAGCGAAGGAGCCATGACTGTGGGAGCAATCCATCTTGATGTCAACAAAAAGAGAATGGTGCTCACTCTAATCGACCGTTATGGCAACATTCTTGACAGAGCGGAAGTTAAATCCAAAAAACATTAGAAGCACTTGCCTGCGTCTTTTAATTAATCCACACAAATGAAGAGAAACACAAAGCGAATTATAACAATAGTAGTTGCTGCACTAGTCATTATTCCCATTATTCTTTTAGGACTGTTATACTTCTACCAGGAAAAATTATTTTTCCATCCTGTAAAGCTGGGGGCAAATTATCTCTTTGAGTTCGAGCAAAATTTTGAAGAAATCACCATTCAAGCTGATGATGGAACCACATTAAATGGGATTTTATTTAAATCAGACAGCACAAAAGGATTAATTTTCCATTTACACGGGAATGCGGGTTCATTACGTTCTTGTGGAAAAATGGCACAAACATATACCGGCCTAAACTACGATATCTTCATACTTGACTACAGAGGATTCGGTAAAAGCGAAGGAAAAATCAAAAGTGAGAAACAACTCTATTCCGATTCCCAAATCGCTTATGATGAGCTAAAGAAGAGGTATGATGAAGATGACATTGTAATTTCTGGCTATTCGATTGGAACGGGGTTAGCTTCGCAGCTTGCCTCAAAAAACAATCCGAAACTGCTTATTTTAATAGCCCCTTATTACAGTTTTGAGGATTTGGTGTGCAATAATTACTCCTTTCCCGCCTTTCTCCTGAGATACAAATTGCCAACGCATGAGTATCTGGACAATGTCACGGCTCCGGTAATTATTTTTCATGGAACGGAAGATAAAATTATCAACTACTACTCCGCTCTGAAATTGGAAGCTGAATTCAAAGAGGGTGATAGACTTATCACATTGGAAGATCAAGGTCACCTCAAGATTACATCCAACGAAAATTATAAAGCTGAAATAGCCAAAATACTGGAATAACAGTATTCAAAGGGGCTCGAGTACCCCTTTCCCTATTTCATCCTTATCCTGCGGGAAAGTGGATTGAGATTATTTGAACGGTGGCCCAGGTTTTTTACAAAACCCAGAGGAGCACCTTTATAAGAGACTAACAGATATCCCGATGGGACTCCCGAACCAAATACAATATTCTCTTTGGCAAGATATTTAAGGGCATCCTCAATAGAGAGTTCCACCATTGGAAATGCCTCTTTATTCAATACCGGGGAAAGAGCCAAATCGGCCTCAGGTACCATATCACGCCCTTTCCGAACTGCAACAGCCACTCCTGAACGAATAACTCTGAGAGAAGATTCCAAAAGCCTGATATCTGCAGCAAGAGCCATAGGAAACACTCTCCATAAATCTCCCTTAAGAGAGAATGCAAATTGTCCATCAACTTGTGATATATAAGAAGTACAAGAGGGAATCTGACTTTTTTGATTTCTTGACATCTTAACGGAAGGAGAATGGTCACCATTTTTGCGCAACAGCGCAATAAAGAAACCCTCCCCTCTTTCCTCTCCCGGAAGGAATCTGCGCTGCTCAATGAGTTCTGCGCTCAATTCAGATACCATCCAGGCTACATTCTCATCATTCTCAAGAGTATTGAATGTACAGGTGGAATAGATCATAAAACCTCCGCTTCGAAGGGCAGGCCAGATGTCCGAAACTATTCTTCTTTGCCTTGAAGCACAGAGATGAACATTATCCACAGACCATTCATTCACCGCATCCGGATCTTTACGGAACATCCCCTCACCCGAACAGGGAGCATCCACGACAACAACATCAAAAAAATCATCGAGGGCAGCGAAATCTGCAGGGTCATTATTGGAAACAACGGCATTGGGATAACCCCATTTTGCTACATTATCAGCCAGTATTGAAGCTCTGCTACGAATAACTTCATTCGAGAGCAAAAGATCATTAGAACCTATAATTGAGAGAATATGTGTGCTTTTGCCTCCGGGTGCCGCACACAGATCAAGAATGCGAAGTCCCGACCTACCGGCCAACAACTGTGTCATCGCCCTTTCCAGCAACACGCCTGTATACATTGATGATGCCTCCTGGACATAATAATACCCGGCGTGAAAAAGCGGATCTAGAGTAAATGAAGGTCTGCTTTTGAGGTACAAACCCTCCGCACACCAGGGCACAACACCATCGAAATTGACAGAGAAATGGTTCGCTAGCTCTTCAGCAGTTATTTTTACCGGATTCGTACGGACCGAAAGTGACGGTTCGCTATTAAGAGCGGAAAGGAGGCGACAGGCGCGCTCCTCCCCGAAATGCGTTTTAAGGCTATTTACAAACTCAACGGGATACATCAAAAGAAGAAAAACCTTCCGGCATCTCACCGCTGGCAGCTTTTGTTATGCCGTCTGTAAGTTTGTCAACAAGATCCTGGAGTCTATTCCCGATAAACATCTTCATCATAGTATTGAGCTCTGCACGAAGCTCAATATGAAAATAAGTGCGGTTATCATCCATCGGGTCCATAATCATTGAGAAAAAAAATGGAAACGGAGCCTGTCCATTCTGCTCAAAATCTATTCTCGAAAAGGGGGTCCGTTGGTGAACTCTAATTCCAATTTCAAAACCCTGCACCTTTGCAGATATACTGTCCGCATCGGCAGTAACCATATCCTTTTTATCCTCCGGAATCGCGGCTACAAGATTGCGAAGATCGGAAAAGGCAGTATAAATCGCATAGGAAGGCCTATCGATGACTATGGTTTTGCCACAAATCTCTTCTGCCATATTATTTACCCCAGGTATCAGGCTTAAATCTCCATTCGGCGAGTACCTTGAGATCTTCCTCCTTTATATAACCCGATGCAACTGCCTCTTCGAGAAGTGCATCATAATTAGTAAGAATATGAAGCACCACATTGGCTTTTTCGAATGCTTCACGCGTTCTATGGAAATTGTATGAGAATATGGCAACTATACCCTCAACAAATCCACCCTCTCTCGCAACGCATTCAGCGGCTGAAAGAGAGCTCATGCCGGTAGAAATAAGATCCTCAACGATAACTACATTGGCCCCTTTAGGAAGATCTCCCTCAATACGGGCTCCGGTACCGTGGTCCTTGGCTTTAGGTCTGATATATATGAAAGGCAATCCTAAAGCTTGCGCAACCAGTGCTCCATAAGCAATGGCGCCTGTTGCCACGCCGGCGATCATATCTACATCATTAAAATGCTCTTTTATTACTTCCACTAAATACCTGCAGACCTCAGTGCGTCTGTCCGGATAGGAAAGAAGTTTGCGATTATCACAATAAATTGGTGACTTCCAACCGGATGCCCAAGTAAAAGGCTCATCGGGCCTTAACTGTACCGCCTTAATTTCAAGTAGGTGTCGGGCAACTATTTTTTCAATATTTTTAATCATAATCTATTTTGGATTATCTTTGCAAAGGTAATAATATTATTCGGTAAAACGATGTATCGTATCCACTTTGAAAGCCGCAATATCATAGTATGCTCTTCCGTTTCGGATGCAGAGGGAGATACCGGTGCTCTCGTGCTTAGTGTTGGAGAAAAAGAACACTTGGGGAATATTCCCCTGATGTTTGAAAAGTCACCTCATATCCCTTCACTCTATATACCCACCTCTGACACGGAGCGCGTTTGCAGTGAACTCTGCTCCAGGTACCATACTCTGGAAGCGGCCGGAGGGGTGGTACGCGACCGTTCAGGACGTACGCTAATGATACTTCGCAGAGGTAGATGGGACCTTCCAAAGGGCAAATTGGAATCTGGAGAGAGCCTTCAGGAGTGCGCTCTGCGTGAGGTAGCCGAGGAGACCGGCATTACCCAACTTACAATCGGCGATCTTATATGCGTGACACATCACACCTACTCCAGAGAAGGTGAGCGCTTGCTGAAACACACCTGGTGGTATGATATGAAGTACGAAGGTAACTCATCCTTCTCCCCCGTACCCCAGACCGAGGAGGATATCATAATGGCCGAATGGGTGCCAACAGAGGAGATTCCTGCCAAATTATCTAGCAGCTATACATCCATAAAAGAAGTTTTCCATCAGGCTGGGATTATCTGAGATCGGTAATTATCACATCTTCAGGCAACGAATCAATGTCCACAATGAAATAGGAGTCTTCCCAGGGGGTCTCTCGGCTGGAGATTGATGTCACCAGCACGGTGTAGAGATAGCCATTCGCTTCCCTGTGCAATATCTTGAAAGTGCCATCGCTCTTCTGTTCGAAACTGGTAGATGCAAGCAACGAGAAGGGATTCTCCAGAGGATTATCAGATAAGTAATCAGCACTGCATATTACCAGTTCCTCACTCTTGGGACTATAAAGCCACCTGGTGTTACCATCAGATACAATAGTGAGCATATCGCTGGTAAGTCGATAACTCAGTTGCTGAATATCAATGGTACCTCTTTGCTCCATGAGCTGACGTCCGTCTGAAGAGTTGGCAGTCATTTCATATTCAAGTGTAACACTACCCAATTGTGCAATCTTGTCCAGTAACAAGCTATTTCCCTGCCCCCATAGAGCACAGGAAATAAAGAGAGCCAACAGTGATAGAATAATTCGTTTCATATCTCTAACCATTGCAAACATCGTGCTAAATTCTGTCAAGAGTCTCAAGAATTATATCAAGGGTAGCAAGATCCGATACCAGAACATCTCTGGCTTTACTACCACCGAAGGGACCGACAATACCCGCAGCCTCAAGCTGATCAATGATACGTCCTGCACGGGCATATCCTATTTCGAGTTTGCGCTGAATAAGTGAAGTAGAACCTTGCTGCGCCATCACCACTATCTTTGCAGCATCTTCAAACAGGGCATCGCGATTTTTGAGATTAACTCCATATTCGTTTCCACCGGAGGATTCCTCCTCGTCCGACACCTCAGGAAGATAGAATTCATGGTCATAGCCCTGCTGGGCGCTGATATCTCGTGTAACAGCCAGAATCTCGTGCGCATCCACAAAGGCACACTGTACGCGAACAATATCCTCACCGGGATACATAACCAACATATCACCTCTACCGATGAGACGGTTGGCTCCGGGTGTATCAAGAATAGTCCTTGAGTCAATGGAAGCATTTACCTTATATGCTATTCTTGAATTGAAATTGGCTTTAATGGTACCGGTAATAATATCTGTAGTGGGTCTTTGAGTAGCAATTACAAGATGGATACCCACAGCCCGGGCCTGCTGGGCAAGACGTGCAATGGGTTCCTCGATCTCTTTGCCGGCAGTAACAAGCAGGTCGGCAAACTCATCTATCACAACCACGATATAGGGCAAGAATTTGTGACCTTTTTGTGGGTTAAGGCGGCGG
>JAAZEZ010000023.1 GCA_012511975.1 Bacteroidales bacterium
ACGGCGTTCCGTACGTATGGCGGCAGAATCAAAACTTCAAAACGGGGTTATCGATGCTACTGATTTGCTGCGTAAAATTGGCGACGAAACTACGGCAATACTCAATTGTAACATCCACGAGATAGAGCTGCTACAAGCAATTTACAGATTAAAACATACATTAAACGAATAAAAACACATGAAACGAATCATCTACATCGCCATTATCATACTTACCGTATCATCATGCGGCAATAATGGAAAATATGATGCACAGGGCACTTTTGAAGCCACCGAAGTGGTAGTCTCATCGGAGGCTGCAGGACGCATCCTGAGTTTTGATGTTGAAGAGGGAATGCCCGTCAAAGCGGGTATAGTGGTGGGCAAAATTGATAGTCTGCAGCTTTATCTTCAGCACAAGCAGTTGTCGGCACAACTTTCAGCACTATTGGATAGCCGTCCGGATACAAAGGCACAAGTTGCCTCGCTGAGTGAGCAGATAGAAAAACAAAAAAGTGAACTGAGGCGTGTGAAAAATATGCTAAACGATGGTGCCGCTACCCAAAAACAATACGACGACATTGAGGCGCATATACGTATTCTCAAAAGTCAGCTTTCTGCAACGCTCTCTACTCTTAACAAAAGCACCGCTACCATCAATAATAATGCAGAGGCTCTTGAAGCACAGATGGAGGCTTTAGCAGACCGAATCTCAAAATGCAGTATAATCTCCCCTATTGATGGCATCGTTCTGGTAAAATATGCAGAAGCAGGCGAGCTTGCAACTATGGGCAAACCCTTGATGAAAATTGCCAACCTTGACAAAATTTATCTTCGTGCCTATTTTACATCCAATCAACTTGCAAATCTAAAACTTGGTGACGAGGTGACAGTTACAGCTGATTTTGGCGGCACGGAACTCTACGACTACGTGGGTCATATTACATGGATTTCTTCCGAAAGTGAATTTACACCCAAAACCATACAAACCGAAGATTCACGCGCAAACCTGGTCTATGCGGTAAAAATTGCGGTAGAAAATGATGGTCGTCTTAAAATCGGATTATCAGGCAACGTAACATTGTAGTATGAATGTCATAGAGGTAAATAATCTCTCAAAGGGTTACGGAAAAGTCAAGGCTCTAGACTCGATCTCCTTTTCGGTAAAGCGGAGTGAATTGTTCGGTCTTATAGGCCCGGATGGTGCAGGCAAGACCACACTTTTCCGTTTACTCACTACATTGATCAATCCGGATGAAGGCAGTGCCACGGTAGATGGTCTGGACATTATAAAAGACTACCGTAAAATACGCTCACGGGTAGGTTATATGCCCGGCAGATTTTCACTTTACCCTGATCTGACGGTAGAAGAAAACCTTGCTTTTTTTGCTGCAATATTTGGTGTAAAGGTAAAGGATTCATACGATCTTGTTGCTCCAATCTACAAACAAATTGAACCCTTCCGTAAACGCCAGGCGCACAATCTGTCAGGTGGAATGAAACAAAAATTAGCTTTGTCGTGTGCCTTGATTCACCATCCGAGCGTACTCTTCCTAGACGAACCTACAACAGGTATTGATGCCGTATCTCGCAGTGAACTTTGGGATATGTTAAAAAATCTGAAAGAGAAAGGAATTACCATTCTGGTCTCCACTCCCTATATGGACGAGGCTTTCCTTTGTGACCGTATTGCACTCTGCAATGAAGGACGGATTTTAGGAATAGACACTCCGCAAGGAATTATTGAACAATTTGATTCAAAACTATTTGAGGTTCGTGCCGATAATATGTTTGCCCTACTCGAAGCAGCCCGGCAAGTCGAGGGAGTTGCAGAGTGCTACCCATTTGGACAAGCACATCACCTTGTAGCAGACGATAATTTTAATATGTACCGTTTTAAAGAACAATTGGGGACTTTTAGTAATCTCACTATCACACCCACGGAGCCAACCATCGAAGATGTATTTATAAACCTGATGAAACAATGAGCGAAACAGTAATTTCAGTACGCAATCTTACCAAACGTTTTGGCGATTTTACTGCTGTAAATAACATCTCTTTTGATGTTTATCGGGGTGAAATTTTTGGTTTCCTCGGTGCAAACGGGGCGGGAAAAACCACTGCAATGCGTATGCTCTGCGGGTTGAGTTATCCCACTTCTGGAAGTGGCACAGTTGCAGGATTCAACGTCATGCGCGAAGGAGAGATGATTAAACGCCATATCGGCTATATGAGCCAAAGATTTTCTCTTTACAATACTCTTACGGTTGGCGAGAAGATAAAACTTTTTGCCGGCATCTACGGTCTTTCGAAACAGGTTACTGCGAAACGTAGTGAGGAATTGCTTGCCAGACTCAAATTTTCATCGGAACGCGACACACTTGTCAAGGCGTTGCCGTTAGGATGGAAACAGAAGCTTGCCTTTGCCTTTGCCGGAATCCATCGTCCTGAAATAATCTTTTTAGACGAACCTACCGGTGGTGTTGATCCGGTCACGCGGCGTCAATTCTGGGAAATGATTTATGAGGCAGCAGAAGGGGGAACAACGATATTTGTGACTACCCACTATATGGATGAGCCAGAGTATTGTTCTCGTGTCTCGATTATTGTCGATGGTGAAGTACGGGCCCTAGATACTCCTACTCGTTTAAAACAACAATTTAATGCCGTGTCAATGGATGAAGTTTTTCGTATGTTGGCCCGCGATGCGCAAAGAGGAGAATAAAGTCATGAGAAACAACTTATTTGCGTTGGTAAAAAAAGAGTCACTGCATATTTTGCGTGATAAACGTACAATGCTTATTGTAATACTTATTCTTGTAGTATTGATAGTCTTGTTTCGTTTTGCCATAACTACAGAGGTAAATAATGTAAATGTGGCATTAGTGGCCACTGATCGCACCAACGGCGTTAATGATGCCGTCAATCGCATTGCGCACAACGACTATTTCACCTTCTGCGGTTATATCAATCAGGACGAGATAGATCAGCAATTGCGTTCAGGAAAAGTGAGTGCCGTCATAGTTTTTGCCCCTGATTTTGACCGCCGTATGGAGCAGATTAACGCAGGATTACCTTCAACACCAATTATACAATTGATAGTTGATGCATCCAATGTCAACTCAGCAGGTGCGGCAACTGCTTATATGCAGGAGATCCTGCTTGGTACGGAATCACAACAAGCGATGTTTGAAACCAGAATGCTTTTCAATCCGCAAATGAAGAGTGCCTATAATTTTGTCCCCGGTATTATGGGCTTGATTTTTATTCTGGTTTGTGCAATGATGACTTCGGTATCGATTGTACGTGAAAAAGAAGTTGGAACAATGGAGGTGCTTCTCGTTTCACCCATGCGTCCTACGAAGGTTTTCTTTGCGAAGATGATCCCTTACTTCGTTATCTCGTGTGTGGTATTGATAATAATACTGCTTCTTTCTTATTATCTGCTTCATGTACCGATGTCGGGTGGCGTTTGGGGCATCTTTTCAATGTCGCTGCTTTATGTGCTATTGTCGCTCTCTTTGGGACTTCTTGTTTCGATTGTTGTCAAAACACAGGTGGCTGCACTTCTCCTGTCGGGTATGGTAATGATGTTGCCTATGCTGCTGCTTTCGGGCATGCTCTTTCCTATTGAAAACTTCCCAAAATTTTTTGAAGTGCTATCAAATGTGGTCCCTGCCCGTTGGTATATAGAAGGCATACGCAAAATGATGATACAGGGTTCGCCGTTTGTGGCTGTATGGAAAGAATTTACAATTTTGCTAGGTATGACAGTCCTGTTTTTCGGCATGTCACTACTGAAATTTAACGATAAATTAGAGTAGGGCCATGAGACCATTTATAGTATTATTGAACAAAGAGTTCATAAAACTTCGCCGAGATTCATTTCTGCCCAAGCTAATAGTAATCTTACCCATAGCTCTAATGCTCATTGCTCCTCTTCTTGTTAGAATGGATGTACGGAATGTCAATGTTACGGTTGTCGATCTTGACCATTCTACCACTTCTCATCGCATTGTTTCGCATATCAAGGCTTCCGAGTATCTCTCGTTGGTTGGATCAACTGCAGAATTCGACCTTGCCATGAAAGGTTTGGAGGAAGGTACAATTGATATTATCGTACAGATTCCCGACCACTTTGAGCGTGATATGGCGGTATCCACTCCCGAAAAAATAAGCATAATAGCCAATGCTGTAAATGACGTCAAGGGTTCTATGGGCACACAATATGTTGTACAAACTATCGCTCACGCACTTGTTGAATTTGGCAACGAGAAAAGTCCGAATCAATTGTCTGAAGTGGTGACGGTACAAAATCGCTACAATCCTACCCTCAATTATCCCCACTATATGATTCCCGCTCTTATGATTATCATCTTTATCCTCGTGTGTGGATTTCTTCCTGCATTGAGTATAGTGGAAGAAAAGGAAGTAGGTACGATTGAACAGATAAACGTTTCACCCGTAAATCGCTTTGATTTTACTCTATCTAAACTGATTCCATATTGGGTTATAGGCTTTTTCACGCTTATTGTGGCAATGGTTATCGCACACTTTGTCTATGGACTTATACCGGCCGGATCCGTATGGGTTATATTTCTGGGTACGACACTATTTATTTTGACCATTTCCGGCTTCAGTCTTACAATGGCAAACTTCTCAAGCACGATGCAACAAATCATGTTTGTAATGTTCTTCTTCATTATGATTTTCATTCTGATGAATGGGCTGCTTACTCCTATCGATTCTATGCCCGATTGGGCGCAAACATTTACACTCCTTTTACCTCCGCGCTATTTCACCGATATTTTGCGCTCAGTCTATTTAAGGGGAACTACTATTGCCGAGCTATGGCAAGAGTTCGTAGCTCTCGGGAGTTTCGCTATCATTTTCAACATTCTCGCTGCCGTTACCTATAAGAAGCAAGCTTAACTTGATTGGCAATACCTGACTCGTATTTCATAGCAGTAAAATATTTTCTGACTGATCTGCATTCTTTGGGCAAACATATCTTCTTCATTATGAGAAATAAAGCCTTGCCGGACTGTCGCTGAAACCGAACCATGGAGCCTATCGCTCCATTTTTCGTTCTATTGCTCTAGGAAATTTAACCTTATTTATTTATCTTTACGGAGATCTGTTTTTTATGAAAAAATTATTGAACATCATACCGCGCGTCTTTGTTGTACCGCTGTTTGTTGTCGCCGGAATAATTGTCGGACTAGGGGCATATACGGTCTATGTTGCCAGGCTTCATACTTACGCGACAGATAAACCTTCGGCTTGCATCAATTGCCATATTATGGTCCCTTATTATCAATCATGGGAGCAAAGTTCCCATCGTGAATGGGCGCACTGTAATGATTGCCACGTTCCACAGGATAATTTCGTCAACAAATATGCATTCAAAGCAGCTGACGGATTATACCATTCGGCTGTCTTTACTTTAAGGAACGAACCTATGGCTATTCGTCCCCGTAATGCCAGCAATAGAGTTATTATGGAGAACTGCGTTCGTTGCCATACACAACTCACCACTGAGTTTGTAAAAGCAGGGCAAATAAGCTACTCGGAAGCTTCTCAAGGAGAAGGTAAGGCGTGTTGGGATTGTCACAGAGACATACCGCATACTGTGGTAAGTAATATCGCATCCTCTCCTAATGCGATAGCACCGCTGCCGGAATCTCCCGTCCCTACATGGCTGAAAGAAATGATAAAAAAATAAAAAAAATATAGACTATGTGTAAGAAATTAGCAGAATCGATCAGACGTAAACCCGGTATAGGATGGGTGTTATTTGTCATAGTTATGGTTTTGGTATTCTTGCTGGGGCTGCTCGCAGCTTCGATTACTGAACGCAGAGCCGAGATAGCAACGCTGTACAACAACAAAAAGGTTGAGATCACAGGCATCAATCCCAAGAGCGAAGAGTGGGGATTAAACTACCCTCGTGAGTATAATACATGGAAAAAAACCAAAGAGATGGACTTCCAGAGCAAACATCTGGGTAGTAATACCTATGATATTCTCGAAACCCGTCCTGAAATGGTTATTCTTTGGGCAGGTTATGCTTTCTCACGTGAGTATACCGCCCCCAGAGGACATATGTATACCATAGAGGATGTTACACAAACTTTGCGTACCGGTACGCCGGGTCCGGATGTCAAAGACATGCAGCCCGCAACCTGCTGGGCATGTAAAAGCCCTGACGTACCTCGTATGATGCAGGAAGTGGGAATTGAAAATTTCTACAAAGCAGGCTGGAGCCAGTATGGAGCCGAGGTTGTAAATCCTATAGGATGTGCAGACTGTCACGATCCTGCAACTATGAACCTCACGATTACACGTCCTGCCCTGATCGAAGTGTATGAGCGTCGTGGTGAAGATATTGCTGACGCAACACCTCAGGAAATGAGATCTCTGGTGTGTGCTCAATGCCACGTGGAATATTATTTCAAGGGCGATGAGAAATATCTGACATTCCCTTGGGATGGCGGCTTTACCATGGAGGATATGGAGGCATACTTTGATAATGCAGAGTATGCAGACTGGACTCACAGCGTAAGTAAGGCTCCGATGCTGAAAGCTCAGCATCCCGATTATGAACTGTTCATACTTGGCCCCCATGCTAAGAGAGGTTTATCGTGTGGAGATTGCCATATGCCTTATATAGCTGAGGGAGGAATTAAATATTCAGACCACCAGGTTATGAGCCCTCTCAAAAATATCTCCTCTACTTGCCAGACTTGTCACAGAGATAGTGAGGAAGAGCTGAGAAATTATGTGTATGAATATCAGGACAAAGCTCTGGAGATTCGTGACAGAGTTGAAGCAGAGTTGGCAAAGGCCCATATTATGGCAAAGATAGCCTGGGACAATGGAGCAAAAGAGGCAAGAATGAAAACTGCCCTCCAACTAATCCGCCAGGCTCAGTGGCGCTGGGACTTCGGAGTTGCATCACACGGAGGCTCATTCCACGCCCCTGTTGAAACACAGAGAATCCTTGCTCATGGTCTTGACCGCTCTATGCAGGCCCAAATTGAGCTTCAGAAAGTTTTATTTGAATTAGGTGTAACCAAGTTTGAGATGCCCGATATTTCTACAAAAGCCAAGGCTCAGAAGTTTATCGGACTGGATATGGAGAAGCTTGAAAAAGAGAAAAAGGACTGGATCCAAAATACACCGCCTATTTGGATAGAGACAGCACGTGCAAACGGCAAGTTGGGAGCAAACTAAACAAACATCTATTATAATTATAACGCTTACATTATAATCAACAAATATATGTAGGCGTTTTTTATGACAATTATGCAGCAAGAGAATAAGCGTAAATTTTGGCAAATGCCATGGGGATATCCGGAGAGCATCGTTATAACGGCAGGAATTGCTCTTGTAGGATTTGTGCTACAAATAACCATCAAGGAGTTCAACTTTTATCTACTTACTTCACCGGTAAATCTCATTGTAGGAGCTTTGATAGTGGGATTTTGCCTATTGACTCTGCCTTTTAGAAAATCAAAGTTCATAAGATGGTTTACGAGCGTACCATTTTCAGTATGCCTAATAATGGCTTTGCTCCTGTTAACACTCATTATGGGGCTAACGCCTCAAACCGGCACAGTAACGGCCGACAGGAATTTCTTTACCATGCTGGGCTTCCACAATATAACCGGATCCTGTCAATTTATTCTCATCTATTTTACAACACTTCTATCGCTTGGCTCATTAATAGTTCGCCGACTAGCTAAATTTAACATCAAGGATTATGGCTTTTATCTCAACCATCTTGGATTATGGTTAGTCTTATTTGCCGGTGGTCTGGGTCATGCAGATATGGGGCGATATATTATGCATGTCAGAGAAGGTGAAGTGGAATGGCGGGTTTACGATGATGAAGGAACAGTAAAAGAGCTGCCAATAGCTATTCAGCTCAATGATTTCGATATGGAAGAGTATCCGCCGAAACTAACCATTATAGACAGGACAACGGGAGAGCCTCAACCATTGTCAGCTCCTGACTACTATCAAATCGACACAAAAGCCCCTACTGGTAAGCTTGACGGATGGGAGCTGGAAATGAATGAATATATCCATCAGGCAGTGCGCAACAGCGACAGCACCTATCGTGAAATGCCAATGCCCGGTTCTACACCTGCTGCACACATCACAATGACCAATCCCTCAACCGGTGAAACTCTTACAGGCTGGGTATGTGGAGGCAACCGGGCACAACTCTACAAAAGCCTGGAGTTGAGTGAGAAATATACTGTTGTAATGACAGTCGCCGAACCTAAACGCTTTACATCAGACATAGAGGTTTATACACCGGATGGGACAACAAAGAGTGCTATATTGGAAGTAAACCACCCTTTGCGTATTAAGGGCTGGACTATATATCAGTATGGATATGACAATGCTGCCGGAAGACTCTCCTCCTATAGCAGTATGGAGTTGGTCTACGATCCATGGATTGTACCGGTATATATCGGATTTGTGATGATCGCTATTGGTGCCATCGCGATGATAGTTAGAGGGCGCTCACCAAATCGTAAAACTTTGTTAACCTATAATCAAAGGGAGGAATAAGAAAAATGAACTGGGATACCTTTATATGGTTTGCTTTACCTGCCATGATATTGTGGGCCTGCGCCGGAATTGTGGTATATCGTAAAAAGAGTAAAGTGTTAGCTGATATTTTGATGATTACAGGAATATCTATTTACACTCTCTTTATTATAGGCTTTTGGATCAACATAGAACGCCCTCCGCTGCGTACTATGGGAGAAACACGCCTTTGGTACTCCTTTTTCCTCGCGGTAATAGGTTATGTAACATATCGCAGATGGAAATACCCATGGTTGTTATCCTTCTCAGCATTAGTGGCCTCCGTCTTTATCTGCATCAACCTGTTCAAACCGGAAATCCACTCTAAAAACCTCATGCCCGCTTTGCAGAGCATTTGGTTTATCCCTCACGTTACCTCCTATATACTCTCTTACGCCATGTTTGGTGCTGCGACTGTAGGAGCATTTGTTCAACTCAGAATGATTAATCGTAAGGGCCTTTCCGACAAAAAGATATTTGACTTCCTTGACAATTTGGTTTATGTCGGATTTGGTTTTCTCGTGCTGGGTATGCTGATGGGATGTGTATGGGCAAAGGAGGCCTGGGGACACTACTGGTCCTGGGATCCAAAAGAGACATGGGCTTTCGTGACTTCAATGGCATATCTGGCTTATATTCACCTCAGACTGCAGGGAAAGAAATACGAAAAAACAGCCCTGTGGCTCCTTCCTGTCGCTTTAATCCTCCTGTTAGTCACATGGATTGGAGTAAACTATCTCCCCTCCGCACAGGGAAGCATTCATGTATACTAGTGGGCGAGTTATGAGTTTGAAGTTCTGAGTGTCATGTCCTGAAATAGGTTTACACTTGAATCAGGAAAAATTATGACAAAACAAGAACCCCGAAAGTCAATTAACTTTCGGGGTTCTGTAACTTGGCAGCTGTACGCTGGAGAAGTCTTTATTCTTGCACCTTATTATTTAGTTTATAGGTGAAAAATCTTCTTTTCCTACAAAACATAGTGGACAAACCCACTCATCAGGAAGTTCGTTAAACGATGTTCCGGGCTCAATACCGCTATCCGGGTCTCCTTTTGCCGGATCATAAACATATCCGCAAACGTTACATTCGTACTTTGTCATATCTATCTAATTTAATTGATTTAACTATTTCAACCTAAGTTGAATCTTTTACAAAAATATATATTTTCCGGTAATTTGAAAAATATTCCTTCCACTTATTCTGGTCGTCAATGAGCTTATTCTCCCCTATTCCAGAGATCCCTTGGATATACTCCCTTTTCAATGAGATTATTGAGCTTTTCTACCACGAAAGGTCTGTCCTCTTTATAGGTCACACCAAACCATTTGGCATCGCATTCAAGCACCTTAAGAGATGCGTCACCTCTATGGATAAGGACATCTACCACATAAGGAATAAAGTACTCCGCCTTGAGATTGGATTTTGTGCTCTCGGCATCTAGGAATAGCTTAAACATCTCTTCAGAGTAGTCGAAATATTCGGGGGTGAAACCCCAGAAATTCATCGAAACGAAAGTTTCGTCTGCCAGAGGATAATCCTTACCCTCCTCAGTATAACAGATACCGCACTCCTTGCGCTGAATGGAAGTGCGCTCAATGACGCTTCTGAGGTATAAGTCAGCGTCAGTGACGCAAATACCGCGTGATACCGTACCAAATTCTGAAAGAGTATTTTTGAGGTAATAACCCACCATAGCATAGTTGCCCCTGGTGCCTGCTATCTTGCGGAGGTAGTCCGCCATTATCTGAAAACTCTCCCTGCCGTAAAAATCATCGGCATTGATCACTGCAAAAGGCTCTTTGATGACCTCTTTCCCCATCATCACCGCGTGATTTGTACCCCAGGGCTTAACTCTGCCTTCGGGAACCGAATAGCCTTCAGGCAAATATTCCAGCTCCTGAAAAACAAACTCTACCTCAATCTTTCCGCCAAATCTTTCGGGGGCAAAAATCTCTTTGAATTCCTCGGCAAAAGAGTGTCTTATTACAAATACAACCTTACCGAAGCCGGCCCTGATCGCATCAAAAACCGAATAATCTATAATCGTCTCACCGCAGGGACCGAGTCCATCCATTTGTTTAAGGGATCCATATCGCGAACCCATACCTGCCGCCAGTACCAAAAGTGTTGGTTTCATACTCTAAATATCTCTATTATTTAAACTCAAATATTGCTGCACTCTGTCCGGGTACCATTACGTAACTATTCGAAAGAAAAGTCTCACCTGTAATGACATTTCGAACTGAAGCTGCAAATTTAGAAGATATTTCCTGATATTTGCCCCAATCAACCTTAAAATCGCTCTTTCCATTGTTGATCACAACCATCACAACCTCTTTCCTCACATATCTGAAATAGACATAGACATTGTCTCTTTCCGGACGATAATGGAGCAAAGAGCCCTGTGTAACAGCCTTTGAGCCCTTTCTCCACTTCAAGAGACGTGAAGTATAATCAAACAGATCCTTCTGAGCAGGGGTCCGCCCACTCCTCTCAAAGAGATTTATTCGGTCACCCTTCCATCCGCCCGGAAAATCGATTCTTTCCTGCGAATGGCCGGTGGTCCCATCCTTGCTCATAAATCCAAGTTCATCCCCATAGTAAAGCTGTGGTACGCCTCGCATCGTAGCCAAAAGTGCCATAACCATCTTTTGCTTTGCAAAATCCCCTTTGAGGTCGTGTGCAAGCCTATTTGTGTCGTGATTGTTGGCAAATATGAGAATATTCGAAGGGTCGTTGTAGATAAAGTCCAGGGAAAGAGAATTGTAAACCTTGATGATACCTTCGCCCCAGAATGGAGTGTCTGAATCATCTGCAAATCCCGCAATGATGGCATCTCTCAAAGGGAAATCCATTATCGAGGGAAGATTGGAATTGTACCCGTCATGTTGCTTGGTTCCCTCCCAATATGAGCAAGAAAGCGGATCTCCATACCAGCATTCGCCCACAATATTCATTTTGGGGTACTCCCTTAGGATATTTTTCACCCACTTGGCCATGGCAGCCTGATCGGAATAGGGGAAGGTATCCACGCGAATACCGCCTAGGCCGGCAAATTCCACCCACCATACGGCCATCTGGGTAAAATACTGATGCACGAAGGGATTGGCCAGATTGATATCAGGCATAGTGGTATCAAACCAACCCTTGATGCAGGCATCTTTGTCATATTTTGACACATATGGGTCATAATGAGTCGAAAGCGCAAAAGATGAGGGAGTAAAAGTGGTATACATATGTACCCAGTCATCGAAGGGGAGATCCTCCATCCACCAATGTGCAAGTCCGCAATGGTTAGGAACCATATCCATTATCACCTTTATATCCTTTTTCGCGGCCGCCTCAACAAATTCTCTGTAGAGGTCATTAGTGCCATATCTGGGATCTATACGGTAATAATCTGCACAGGCATAGCCATGGTAAGAGTACTCCTTTTCATTATCAAAGAGCATCGGTGTAGACCAGATAGCTGTCACTCCGAGTTCGGTGATGTAATCCAGATGATTGATGATGCCCTGGATATCACCCCCATGGCGTCCCTCAGGCAGCGAACGGTCACATTTCTCAATCGCCTCCTCCACCGAATCATTTGAATAGTCACCATTGGCGAAACGATCCGGCATCAGCAAATAGACTACATCCTGCGGACCGAAAGAAGTGCGCTGCGCGGAACCTTTTTCACGACTGTAAAGAGTGTACTCAAATCTTATGGAATCCTGATCAGGCGTAACAAGGATAAAATTGTACCCCACAGCAGGAGCCTTCCCCCCTATTTTTATATCTGCGAAGATATAGTTGGGGCTGTCGCCGTTATAAATTTTACCTACGGAGACTCCTCTTTTGGCATCTTCAGGAGCAAGAATTAGGTTAGAACCGCGGATATTGTCACCCTTTATAAGCAACTGAAGGTCAGTTTTCATTCCCACCCACCAGCAAGGAGGCTCCACGCGTTCGATTTCCTGTGCAAATCCCGCTACACTGACCAACAATAGGAATACGAGTGTGATTATTCTACGCATATGCTATTTCTCGGTAGTTTCAGTTTCTACTTCAGTTTCAGTCTCTTCTTCTACCTCAACTTCGGTTTCTACCTCTATAGCCTCATCACACTCATCACAGTCGCCGAAATATTCACCTATACTGAAAATAATATGATACCCATGAGGTGGCAATGTGAACTCAGAATCCCTTGTCACGACATGATTGTCGACATTGAATGTAACTGTCTGATCCGAAAAGTTGAACATTGCAAGACAAAGGTCGCCTTCAGCTTCTCTCTCGAAAACAAATATCTCTTCAGGTCTGTCGGAGGGAAGAATTACCATTACACCTCCCCATGGCTGCGCCCAGAGGCATGCATGTCTGTCACGCATAGCAATCAACTCCCTGTAAAATTCAGCCATATTATTCCGGTCAGCCTCCCAGTCTATAAGATCTTTCTCGAAAAACTCAAGACGTTTGTCCAGACCTGCCTCCTGGCCGCTGTAGATCAACGGCATTCCGGGAACCACAAACGATAGAACTGCAAACTGTCTGACAGCAGGACCGTACATCTCCGTGCAGGTACCATACCAGGAATTCTGGTCATGGTTGGTAGTAAAGTTCATTGGAATTGTATTGGAAGGCATGCCACTCCTATCCTGATAACTTACATAAAAATTGGCAATGGAATCAGCATCAATCTTTCCTTCCGCCAGAGCATACCAATTATGCATCTGATCCCAGGTATAATAGGCATTAAATGCATCATACTGCAATTCGGCACTTTCAGCCTCAGCAAGCATAAAAATGTCGGGGTTAATCTCTTTGAGGCGTGCAACCGCATCATTCCAGAAATCAGTGGGAACCTCGGCTGCCACGTCACAGCGGAAGCCATCAACTCCGAGCTCGATCCAATATTTCATTGCGGCAATCATCTCCTCCCTCAAATCCTGGTTTTCGTAATTCAAACGGGCAATGTCTGTCCAGTCGTACTGGATGGCAAGATTGCCAAGAGAGTCCTTGTAGTACCATTCGTTGTGCTCTACAGTCCATTTTGCGTCTCTTGAAGTATGGTTGGCAACCCAATCGAGAATAACTTTGAATCCCCTTTGGTGAGCAGCTTCAAGAAGATGTCTGAAATCCTCTATAGTACCAAATTCCGGATTGACGTCATAATAATCCTTTATTGAATAATAACTGCCGAGAGTACCTTTACGGCCCTCTTCCCCTATGGGATGGATAGGCATAAGCCAGAGTATATCGACTCCGGTCTCCTGAAGACGATCAAGATGTTGCTCGAACGCAGCGAATGTACCTTCGGGAGTGTACTGGCGGATATTGACTTCATATATTACTGCATCCTTTACCCATTCCGGATGCTCAATATTGGAAAAATTGCCTTTCGGCTGGGTAGGTTTGCAACCAAAAAGCACAAAGGTTGCAACGATCATAAATAAGAGATTACGTTTCATAGATAGTCTTTTTTATTTATTAGTTTTTATAATCAGGTAAGAATAGGGTTCGAGCGTCACATTGACAGCAGATGAGCCGTTGTACGCAAGCCCGAAGGGGAGTGTAACGGATATTTCACGTGACTCTGCAGATTTATTGAGAAATGTAATTACCGCCTCGCCCATATATGAACGCATATAGGCGAAAATGTCATTTTCAGCTTGCAGCTGAAAATAATCCCCATACATCAAAGGCATCGAAGAGCGACGCAGGTGCGTAAGTTCTTTCACTTCATCCGCCACTTGTTGCTCGTGACTACTGTAGCCCTCAAATTCCATCCAGCGACGATTGTCAGGGTCATTGGCACCCGGCTGGCCGTACTCATCTCCGTAATAGATGCAGGGCACTCCGGGAAGCGTAAAGTTGAGCGCATGAAGCATAGCCAGCTTACGGTAAGCCATAGTATCACTCACGACAATATCGCGTTTCCATCCGGCGAGTTTCTGATCCTCATCATGCTTCACATCACCCGATGCGAGTGAGATGTATCTCGGACGGTCGTGATTGCCGGAGATGTATCCCATCAGATTGTGGTGTCCATAAACACCTAGATTGGCCTCTATACAACCGGCAAGACCCTCAAAAGAACCCTCCGTACGTGTTGTAGCCCAGATATATGTATCATAAACATTGAAATCAAACTGGCCGTCGAGCATACCGGGCTTGACATATAAGGAAATCAGCGATAGCGAGCCATAGGTCTCCCCTATCTGGTAGAGACTCTTTCCTGGCAGCGAATCGAGGAGTTTCCTCGTCAAAAGACGCCAGTAGCCCTCCGGAATATGTTTGGTAGCATCATGCCTGTAACCATCAAAATCATAATTCTGCATCCAGAAAAGTGCTGTATCCGAAAGTTGACTGCAAATCTCCTCCCTCTCAAGGTCCAGAGAAGGGATATGGTCGTCAAACCAGGTAGTGAGACGGAACTCATCCCACAATTCGCGATTCTTGCGACCGTCAGGAGTGTATGAAGGAGTAGTCCAGTCGGGATGCGCCTTGAGAGTGGGGCTCTCGATATGCATGTGGTTTGAGACATAGTCGAGAATTACATTCATATTTACTGAGTGAGCCTCTGCCAGCAGCTCGTTGAGTTCCTCATCGGTACCGAAACGAGTGTCTATGCGAGTGGCGAAGATTGGCCAATAGCCGTGATACCCGCTAAACTTTGTGCCGGGATCAGGTACATATCCCCAGGCATCATAAGGGTTTTGAGTAATCGGCGAGAGCCAGATTGTGTTCACGCCCAGTTCGCTGAAGTAACCATCCTTTATTTTAGCGGTAACTCCTGCGAGGTCACCTCCCCAATAATCCACTTTTGGATGCACCAACGAAGGATCCCCGATGCTCCAGTCATTATCATTATTGCCATTTACAAAGCGGTCTATGAGTAGAGAATAGAGTATTTGCGTGTGCTTATCCGTACGCTTTAGTTGCGCCGGATCTCTAATGACTTTTCCATACTCAAGGGGCACCAGGATATCATTACCGACTCCAAAAGCATTGGCCGTAAAAGCCTGGATATGGGAGCGCTCCATCTTGCGAGCAGCTCTGGGTGCTCTTACTCTTACCAGCGAATCGCTGAGCAGATCAAAATGACGACCGCGTTCCAGGATGCGTCCCTCCCAAAGAACTACCAACTGCTGCATTCCTCCCTCTATTTTAATGAAGAAATCTTTGCCGGAGCTACTTGCAGGCAGGGTCGACATCTTCGGAGCCTGACTCTTATCCACTCCTTCAAGTTTCGCCGGAATGGCATTTTTGACAAGCAAAGGACAGAATTTATCCACTCCATCTACCGTATCATAACATTCGTACATCACCAAATAAGGAGCTTCTGCTGAAGTTATAATGGTGAGGGTGTCCATATCATTCATTTTCGGAAAATAATCACTCAAAATCACAACGGTTGTATCCTGTTACACTATGCATGGAGTCTG